>NZ_JBEOZU010000135.1:0-18551 GCF_040298185.1 Streptomyces sp. NPDC001634
GACCGGGCCCGCGCGGCGGTGGCGCCCGCGGGCGGGCTGCGCCTGGGCACCAGCACGGGGCTCGGCACACACCTGGACCGGGTGCTTGCGGCCTTCGCGCGGCGCCTGCCGGACGTCCCCGTCGAACTGGTCGCGCTGCCCACGGAGCAGCGCCTCGCACAGGTCGCGGACGGGCGGCTGGACGCCGCGTTCGTACGGGCCATGGAGCCGGTGCCGGGCGTACGGATGCTGCCGCTGTGGTCCGACCCGCTGGTGGCCGCGCTGCCCGCCGGGCACCCTTTGGCCGCGCGGGCGGAGATCGCGCTGGACGAGCTGGCCGGGCTGCGCCTGAGCATCACCGCGCGCGCCCACAACCCGGCCCTGGTCGACCTGGTGGTCGGCGCGTGCCACGCGGCCGGGTTCGAACCGCTGCCGGGGCCGGTGTCCGGCTCGCTCCAGGACACCCTCGCCACTATCGGCAGCCGACCGTTGTGGACCGTGGTGTACGCCTCCCACGCCCGCGTGCTGCACAGCCCTCGCGTGGCCTTCGTACCGTTCACGGCGCCGGGTCTCGCGCTGCCGACAGGGCTCGCCGTCAGGGCGTCGGCCCCGCCGCCGTACCTGGACGAACTGCTCCTGGCCTGCGGCGATCACGAGGACTGATCGCTGCGGTCGCGATCTGCTCCTTGGCCGGTGGCGCCCCGCGCGATGGACTGGACCCGTACCGACCGAGCGGTCCCAAGGGCCGCCGTTCACCAGGGAGTTCAGTCATGCCCATCGTCACCATCCAGCAGGGTCCGCGCGATGTCGAGCTGAAGCGGGACCTTGTCAAGCGTGTCACCGACGCCTTCGTCGACGCGTACAGGATCCCGGCCGAGACCGTGCAGGTGTGGATCCACGAGGTGCCGGCGGACAGTTGGGGCGCCGCAGGGAAGCTGACCGCCGACAAGTAGGAGGGCGGGCCACGAGCCGGATCGGGGGACCGGCTCGCGGCCCCGGGACCGGCCTGCGGTCCGGGAGATTGGAAAGGGGGCGTTGCGGGCCGCTCGTGGAGGCCCGCAACGCCCCCCGGTATTCACCTGAGTCGTACTCAGGAGTCGTGGGGCGACTATGAGTCGATCTGCTCGGTCACCAGGTCCGAGAAGGTCGTCAGCCGGGTGTAGACGCCGGGCTTGCCGGCCTCCGCGCACCCGTCGCCCCAGGAAGTGATGCCTGCCAGGACGCCCCCGATGAGCAGGGGACCGCCGCTGTCGCCCTGGCAGGTGTCGACGCCGCCGGAGGAGTATCCGGCGCAGACCATGTCACTCGCGATGTAACGGGACCCGTACGAGCTCTTGCAGCTGGAGCTGGAGACGATCGGCACGGTCGCCGTCCTCAACTGGTTGGAGGAGCTGCCGTTCTCGCTGGTGGTGCCCCAGCCGACGACGCGGGCGGTGGTGCCGGCCGCGTACACGCCGGTGTTCGAGGAGGAGACGTACGAGGCCGTGGTGTACGGCATCGACGCCGAAAGCGTCAGCACGGCCACGTCGTTGCCCTGTTCGGCATCCGTGTAGTCGGGGTCCACCCAGATGTCGCTGACGTGGCGGACCGTTCCGTTCGTGCCGTTGAGGTAGGTACGGCCGCCGATGACGCGGATGCCGCTCGCGGTCTCGTCGACCACACAGTGGGCGGCGGTGACGACCTTCGTGGCGGAGACGAGAGTGCCGCCGCAGAACTGGTTCTGTGAGGCGTCCGTGATCTGCATCATGAACGGGTACGCGGTCGTCGTGGTCGTCGAGCCGCCGACGATCGGTTGCGGCGCGGCGACGGCGCTGGGTGCGCCCAGCAGCACGGTCGTGGCGGCGGCAGCGGTCGCTATGGCGGCAGCGACGGACTTTCTCGCGCGGTCGAGCCCGAACATGAGTCTCCTCAAGGGGGTTGCCGGTGGGGGGTCGCACGGGTTGGTCGTGCACCGGGGATGGGGCCACCCCCTGCTCGAGCGAAGCCGAGAGCTTGGGGGAGGGACCGACCCCGGTGTGCCCGGGCGAGCGGCACACCCTTACGCTAGAAGCCGGAGCGGTCCCTTCCCAATGAGGGAACCCCCTAAGGGAGTTGGGCAGGGAAAACCCTCGGTCTCCGCGCGTATAACGACGACCGAGGGTGTCGTGGGCGGCTGATCAGCCCGAACGGTGTCCCGCCGCGAGGCGCACGATGTCCACGCGTGAGCGGATGCCGAGCTTGCGGTAGACCCGCGTCAGCGTCGCCTCCACGGTCTTCACGCTGATGAACAGGCGTGCCGCGATCTCCCGGTTGGTCGCACCCTCCATGACCAGCGCGGCGACCTGCCGTTCCGTCGCGGCCAGGGTGTCGAGGGCCGCCGCGGCCAGGGGCGGCTGGGCCGGGCCGGTCACCGTGGCCGTCTCCACCTGGCGCAGCCAGGGCATCGCGCGGCAGCGGCGGAAGAGACGGGACGCCTCGTCGTACGACGTCGGTCCCGGCCGCTGGGTGCGCAGATCCGCCAACGCGTAGGCCGCCCGCGCCTCCTCCAAACCGTAGCCCAGCTTCGCCAGCCGGTCCTGAGCCGACGTCAACTGTCTTTCGGCGGCCTCGGTTTCGCCGCGCGCCGCGCGGATCAGCGCCTCTGCCCGGTCCAGCACCGCCAGCACGCTCTCGCGCCCGAGCCGCAGTGCCCGGGTGCGGGTGGCGTCGATGACGTCCTGCGCCTCGCCCGGCTCGCCGATGCGCACCAGGGCCTCGGCCAGGTCGCCCTGCCAGCGCCCCCGTGCCGGATCGGTGACCCCGAGGCCCTCCTCCAACTCCCGTACCCGGCGCAGGGATCCCACCGTCCCCGCCGCGTCCCCGGCCACCAGCTGGGCGTGTCCCAGCGCGGCCAGCGCCCGCGACAGGTACACCACGTCGCCGTCCTCCTCGGCGCGTGCCACGGCCTCCCGGGCCAGTGTCAGCGCCCGGTCGACCTCGCCGCCGGCGGCCTCCGCGAGCGAGGTGAGCATGGCGCTCGCGGCCTCCCCGATCCCGGTGTCCCGGGCCAGTCTGAGGCTCTCCCGCGCCAGGTCCAGGGCCCGCCCGCAGTGCCCGGCGCGCAGTTCCGTCTCGGCGAGGCCGCGCAGGAAGTGCACCTCGGCCTCGACCATGCCGCGCCGCCGCACCTCGCGCAGGAGTGCGCTGATCGTCTTGCGTGCCTCGGCCAGCTGGTCGCTCATGATCAGCCAGCGGAACCGTGCGGCGCCCGCGCCGTTGTGGTCGCACGCCACCCGGGGGTCCTGGGGCTCCTTCAGCGCCCGCTTGATGGTCGCGGGCGCGTCCGGATGCCCCATCAGCGTCTCTATCTGAGCCTGGAAGGCCAGCGCCAGCAGTTCGTTGCGCCGGTCATCGGCACGGGCCGCCAGGTCGGCGGCGAGCGCGCTGTCCTCCCGGGCCCGTTCGAAGTCCCCCTCGACGAGCAGGGCCCGCCAGGCGAGCTGGTAGTGCACGAGGGTGAGCAGCCCCGGATCGTCGCCCGCGTCCGTAAGCGCCTGTGGGAACACCGCGTCGACCTCGGCCATCGCGTGCCCGGCGGCGTCGATCACGACCATCCACGCCCGCACCCGGTCCGCGGGCTCGGTCGCGTGTGCCAGTACCTCGTGGGCGATGTCCCGGGCGAAGTCGGTCTCCCCGGCGGTCAGCGCATCCTCGGCCGCCTGCAGCCGCCGCTCGTCCGGACCGGGCACCGTGTCCGCCGGGGTGTGCCGGGCTGCCAGCAGCCCGAGCCCCGCCGCCACCGAGGGTGCGCCCCGGTCCCGGGCGACGGCCGCGGCCTCGCCGAGCCCGGCGGCCACCCGGGGGTCCGTTCCGGTGCTCGCCAGCGCGAGATGCCGGGCCCGCTCGATCGGATCGGAGGCCGCGGTCGACAGCGCGGCGTGCGCGGCCCGCCGCTCCTGTGCGCTCGCCTGTGCGTACAGTGCGGCCGATATGAGGGGGTGCGCGAAGCGCAGGCCCGGTGCGTCCCGCTCCGTGACGAGCAGCCCGAGCGCGGCGGCCTGCGCGGTCTCCGCCTCCGCGTTCTCCCGGCCGGCCGCATGCAGCAGAGCCAGCGTGGGCCGTGCACCCGCGCTCGCCACCAGCAGCGTGCGGCGCGCCTCCACGGGCAGCGCCTCCAGCCGGTTGAGCACCAGCGCGCGCAGCGAGGTCGGCACGGGCAGTGGCTCACCGGGGCTCGGCGGCGTCGGGCTCTCGGCGAGGGCGCGGCCGAGTTCCAGCGCGAAGAGCGGGTTGCCGCCGCTGGTGCGGTGGATGTCCCGGACGGTGGAGCGGGGCAGGCCGGTGTAGACGCGGTGGTCGAGGAGGGCGGCGACCTGGCCGCGTGAGAGCGGGTTCATCCTGACCGCGAGCGTGTCCGGCGGGGAGGCGCTCAGATAGCGGTCGTGCTCCTGGCCCTGCGGTTCGGTGTCGGTGCGGACCGCGCACAGCATCTGCACGGGCGTACCGCCGAGGCGCCGCGCGGCGAAGCCGAGGAGTTCGGCGCTGGCCGGATCCAGCCACTGGAGGTCGTCGGCGACGATCAGGACGGGTCCGCGGGCGGCGAGCGCGCGGAGGGTGGACAGGACCGCCAGTCTGAGCGCGAGTCCGTCCCGTTGCAGCGTGGACTCGCCGCGGCCGGTGAGCGCGGACTCCAGGGCGGTGCGCTGTGGGGCGGGCAGCCGGTCGGCGACCTCGTCCACGACGAGACCGAGCAGGTCGGCGAGGGCCAGGAAGGGGAGGTGGGATTCGGACTCGGTCGCCGAGCAGCGCAACACGGTGCGGACCGCTTCGCCGTATTCCGCGGCCAGCGCGCGCAGGACCGTCGACTTTCCTATTCCGGCCGGGCCGTGCACCAGCACACTTCCCCCGCCGGTGAGCTGCTCGCGCGCACCGGCGAACAGGTCCTCCCGGCCTATGACCAGGTCGGGGCGGGGTCTGGCAGGCTCCTGGAAGTCCCGTCGCACGGTCACCGCTCCCCTCCGTGTGTCGCGTCCCGGCTAATATTAGGCAACCAGCCTTTGAAATTCGGACAGACCGCGTGGTGAGGGAAATAACAAGAGCGCGGCACATGTGAATTCAGAGGGCTGCCGCATGAATGGCGCACCGACAATCAAGAGGAGCGCAAAAAGGGCGGGTGGGTGGTAATCCGCCGGGAAGTGGCACGCCGGACCGGCCCAAGGCCGACGCGGCCTCATGGCAGGACCCCGGCCCGCCGCGCCGCGACCACCGCCTCCCACCTCGTATGCGCGCCCAACTTCCGCATCGCCGAACGCAGATACCCCTTCACGGTCTCCGGCCGCAGCCCCAGCCGCTCCGCGGCCGCCGCGTTGGTCGAGCCCGTGGCCACGCACGACAGGATGTCCACCTCCCGCGGTGACAGCCCCGCGGTCCGTGCCGGGTATCCGGGGGACGCGGCGCCCGCCAGGCGCCCGCACACCTGGAGGAGTTCGGCCCGCAGCGCCGGGTCCTCGACGCGCTGGGCCAGCGCCCGCAGCGCACCGTGGGCCTCGCGGACCTGCTCCCAGGCCGCGCCGGACGGCCCCGCGGGTTCCCGTACGGCCGTCAGCAGCGTACGCGCCTCGTCCCGGGCCACCAGCGCCTGCTCCACGTCCCGCGCCACCTCCACGGCCGCGCTCAGCGTGCGGTCGCCCAGCGGTCGCGCCGTCCGCAGGGCGCCGTACAGCACACCGCGCACCCGGCGCCTTACGACCACCGGGACCGCGAGTACGGACCGCAGGCCTTCGGTCGCCACCGCCAGGTCGTACTCGTGGCTGATCTGCCGGGAGGCCGAGTAGTCGGTCACCGCGCACGGCCGGGCCAGCGCCACCACCTTGCCGCCCAGGCCGTTGCCGGAGACGACGGCGAGCGAGCTGAGCGCCGTCGTCGCGTTGCCGCTGAGTTCGCTGATGCGTATCTGCGGCCGGCCGGACTCCACCAGGCCACCGAAGGCGACCGGCAGACCCGTGGCGCGCCGCAGCCGCATCAGGGCGCTCCGCACCTCCACCGCCTCGGCTGCGTCAGCTGCCACGTGCTCGCCCCCTCGTCGCGGCGCACCCCCGTTCGGGGGTGGTGAGACCTGCATCACCGATTACACGATGTTAAGTGGCTGTCCGGCAATGAGGAGGACACATGACGGCGAACACCGACGCGACGGAAGCGTTCCGGACCGCGCGGGACTTCCTGCTGGCCCACCGTGAGGACTACGCCACGGCGTACGAGGGCTTCCGCTGGCCGCGTCCGGCGTACTTCAACTGGGCGCTCGACTGGTTCGACGTCATTGCAGAGGGCAACGACCGCACCGCTCTGCACATCGTCGAGGAGGACGGCGCCACCACCCGGCTGACCTTCGCCGAGATGTCCGAGCGCTCGAACCGGGTTGCGAACCGGCTGCGCGAGTGGGGCGTGCGCGCCGAGGACCGCATCCTGGTCATGCTCGGCAACCAGGCCGAGCTGTGGGAGACCGCGCTGGCCGCGATCAAGCTGCGCGCCGTCGTCATCCCGGCCACCCCGCTGCTCGGCCCCGCGGATCTGCGCGATCGCGTCGACCGCGGCCGGGTCCGGCACGTCGTCGTACGTGCCGAGGACACCGCCAAGTTCGACGAGGTGCCCGGACGCTACACCCGGATCGCGGTCGGGGGCGCCCCCGAGGCCTGGCGGGCGTACGAGCAGGCGTACACCGCCGACGCGGACTTCGTGCCGGACGGGCCCACCCACGCCGACGACCCGCTGATGCTGTACTTCACCTCGGGCACCACCGCCCGCCCCAAGCTGGTCGAGCACACCCATGTGTCGTATCCGATCGGCCACCTGGCGACGATGTACTGGATCGGCCTCGAGCCCGGGGACGTGCACCTGAACATCTCCTCGCCGGGCTGGGCCAAGCACGCCTGGTCCAACCTCTTCGCCCCGTGGAACGCGCAGGCGACCGTCTTCATCCACAACTACACGCGCTTCGACGCCGCCCGGCTGATGGCGGAGATGGACCGTGCGGGCGTCACCACCTTCTGCGCCCCGCCGACCGTGTGGCGCATGCTCATCCAGGCCGATCTCACCCAGCTGCGCACCCCGCCGCGCGAGGCGGTCGCCGCCGGTGAGCCGCTCAATCCCGAGGTCATCGAGCAGGTGCGGCGCGCCTGGGGAGTGACCATCCGGGACGGCTTCGGGCAGACCGAGACGGCCGTGCAGGTCTCCAACAGCCCGGGCCAGCCGCTGAAGACCGGCTCGATGGGCCGCCCCAGTCCGGGCTTCCGGGTCGAACTCCTCGACCCCGTGACCGGGGCGCCGGGTGCCGTGGAGGGCGAGATCGCCCTCGACCTGTCCGATCGGCCCGTCGGTCTGATGACCGGCTACCACGGTGACGCGGACCGTACAGCGGAGGCGATGGCGGGCGGCTATTACCGGACGGGGGACATCGGCTCGCGGGACGAAGAGGGGTATATCACCTATATCGGGCGGGCCGACGACGTCTTCAAAGCCTCCGACTACAAGATCTCCCCCTTCGAGCTGGAGAGCGTGCTCCTCGAACACGAGGCGGTGGCCGAGGCGGCCGTGGTGCCCGCCCCGGACGAACTGCGCCTCGCCGTCCCGAAGGCGTACATCGTGCTCGCCGCGGGCTGGGAGCCCGGCCCGGACACCGCGAAGGTCCTCTTCGAGCACTCCCGCGAGGCCCTCGCCCCGTACAAGCGCATCCGCCGCCTGGAGTTCGGCGACCTGCCCAAGACCGTCTCCGGCAAGATCCGCCGGATCGAACTGCGCGAGGCCACGGCCGCGGGCTCCGAGTGCGAGTACCGCGAGGAGGACTTCCGGTGAGCGAGCTGTCGTACACACACGGGACGAGTACGACGCCGCTCCTCGGCGACACCATCGGGGCCAACCTCGACCGGGCGATCGCCGCGTACCCCGACCGCGACGCCCTGGTGGACGTACCCTCCGGACGCCGCTGGACCTACGCCGAGTTCGGCTCGGCCGTCGACGACGTGGCGCTCGGGCTGCTCGCCAAGGGGGTGCGCAAGGGTGACCGGGTCGGCATCTGGGCGATCAACTGCCCCGAGTGGGTGCTGATCCAGTACGCCACCGCCCGCATCGGCGCGATCATGGTGAACATCAACCCCGCGTACCGCGCCCATGAACTGGAGTACGTGCTGAAGCAGGCCGGGATCTCGCTCCTGGTCGCCTCCCTCGCCCACAGGACGAGCGACTACCGTGCGCTCGTCGACCAAGTGCGGGGCCTTTGCCCGGAGTTGCGTGAGACGGTCTACATCGGCGACCCCTCCTGGGACGCGCTCACAGCGGGCGCGGCTTCGGTGCCGTACGAGCAACTGGACTCCATCGCCGGTGAGTTGAGCTGTGACGACCCGGTCAACATCCAGTACACCTCCGGCACCACGGGCTTCCCGAAGGGGGCCACGCTCTCCCACCACAACATCCTCAACAACGGCTACTGGGTGGGCCGTACGATCGGCTACACCGAGCAGGACCGGGTGTGTCTGCCGGTGCCCTTCTACCACTGTTTCGGCATGGTGATGGGCAACCTCGGCGCCACCTCGCACGGCGCGTGCATCGTCATCCCGGCACCGTCCTTCGAGCCGGCGGCCACGCTGCGGGCGGTGCAGCAGGAACGCTGCACCTCCCTGTACGGCGTGCCGACGATGTTCATCGCCGAGCTCGATCTGCCCGACTTCGCGACATACGACCTGTCGTCCCTGCGCACCGGCATCATGGCGGGCTCGCCCTGCCCGGTCGAGGTGATGAAGCGGGTGGTCGCCGAGATGCACATGGAGGAGGTCTCCATCTGCTACGGCATGACGGAGACCTCGCCGGTGTCGCTGCAGACACGGATGGAGGACGACCTGGAGCACCGCACCGGAACGGTCGGCCGGGTCCTGCCGCACATCGAGGTCAAGGTCGTCGACCCGGCGACCGGCGTGACCATGCCGCGCGGCTCGGCGGGCGAGCTGTGCACCCGCGGCTACAGCGTGATGCTCGGCTACTGGAACGAGCCCGAGAAGACCGCGGAGGCGATCGACCCCGGCCGCTGGATGCACACAGGGGACCTGGCGATGATGCGCGAGGACGGCTACGTCGAAATCGTCGGCCGGATCAAGGACATGATCATCCGCGGTGGCGAGAACATCTACCCGCGCGAGATCGAGGAGTTCCTGTACGCGCATCCGAAGATCGCCGACGTCCAGGTCGTCGGGATCCCGAACGAGCGGTACGGCGAGGAGGTACTCGCCTGCGTCATCCCGCGCGACCCCGCCGACCCGCTGACGCTGGAGGAACTGCGCGCGTACTGCGAGGGGCAGCTCGCCCACTACAAGATCCCGAGCAGGCTCCAGCTCCTCGACTCCTTCCCGATGACGGTCTCGGGGAAGGTGCGCAAGATCGAGCTGCGGGCGAACCATGCGGAGCAGGCGTAGGCCGCTGCGCGGTGCGGGTGCGGGCGGCTGCGCGGTTCGGGCGCAGGCCGTGGAAAGGTTCAGGGCCGGTCGGCGGCGAGTTCGTCGGCCGGGCTGTTCACCGGCTGCGGCGTGCCGGTGAGGTCGAGGACGAAGAGCGGGACGCCGAGGCGGTCGGCGGCGGTACGGGCGTCGTCGGCGTAGCCCGCGAGTGAGAAGCAGGCGCAGCGGGCGGACTCCGACATGGCGGTGAGCCACAGGCACTCCACGTCCCGCAGCGAGGCCGGGCGCACCGAGGGGTCCACCTGCGCCAGGATCCCGCGCGCCGCGAGCCCTATCCCGTTCGTCGGCCGCTGGTCGGCGCGCCGGATGTCGTGGTAGCCGAGCCACCGCAGAAAGAGCGCCGCGGCTGTGACGGCGTCCCGCGCGCTTCGGATGGTCACGGGCTGGAATGCGGTACGGGGCCAGGCCCGGCTGTCGTCTTCGTCGTACCCCGGGATCTCCATCGCCTCCTCGTGTGCCTGCTCGCCCGTAACGCCTCCGTCCGGGGCGTCGTCCAGGTCCGCCGGGAGGGAGCGACGCAGCGGTCGGAGTATGCCACTCACCGGGATCCGGAGGATCGTGCCGCACGGGCAGCCGAGTTCGGGCTGCGGCCACTGGTCCTCGCGGCCGCAGATCTCGCAGGGGACAGTGACCCAGTCGTCGGTCCAGGTGCGATGGGTGACCACGGAGGGCGCGGAGAGCCGGTTCAGCGGCGGGGTGACGGGGGAGCCGCACACGCACGGGTACGTCGGCGCCGCGTAGAGGTGTTCACGCCGGCATATCGGGCAACGCACCGGCACGGTCTCGGACATGACCCCCTCCACCCCATCACGTCGGGACAAGGTTCCATCGTGCTCCTGCGGGCCCCGGCTTGTCCTTCGCTTGGTCCAGCACGGCCCGCCGGGTTGCCCTCTCTTGACGCTCTTCTCCCACCCACCTACATTGCTTCCAAATAGCAGAAACAATTTTCCGTATTACGGAAGTGTGCTCACCGCGGGGCGCGACGGGAGCGCGAGTCCGACAGCCGAAGCAGGAGTACTCAATGGCTCGTATGACCGCTGCCCGCGCGGCAGTCGAGATCCTCAAGCGTGAGGGCGTCAGCGACGCGTTCGGTGTCCCGGGCGCGGCGATCAACCCCTTCTACGCGGCTCTGAAGGCCTCCGGCGGTATCCATCACACCCTCGCGCGCCATGTCGAGGGCGCCTCCCATATGGCGGAGGGCTACACCCGTACGCACCCCGGCAACATCGGTGTCTGCATCGGCACGTCCGGCCCGGCGGGGACCGACATGATCACCGGGCTCTACTCCGCGACCGGTGACTCGATCCCGATCCTCTGCATCACCGGCCAGGCGCCGACCGCGGTGATCCACAAGGAGGACTTCCAGGCCGTCGACATCGCGTCGATCGCGGGGCCGGTCACGAAGATGGCCGTCACCGTGCTGGAGGCCGCGCAGGTTCCGGGCGTCTTCCAGCAGGCCTTCCATCTGATGCGCTCGGGCCGCCCCGGCCCGGTCCTCATCGACCTGCCGGTCGACGTGCAGCTCACCGAGATCGAGTTCGACCCGGAGACGTACGCGCCGCTGCCGGTCTACAAGCCGGCCGCGACCCGCGCCCAGATCGAGAAGGCGTTCGCGCTCCTGAACGCCTCCGAGCGCCCGCTGATCGTCGCCGGCGGCGGTGTCATCAACGCCGATGCCGCCGAACTCCTTGTCGAATTCGCGGAACTGACGGGTATTCCGGTCGTGCCGACCCTGATGGGCTGGGGCGTCATCCCGGACGACCACGAGCTGAACGCGGGCATGGTCGGCCTGCAGACCTCGCACCGCTACGGCAACGCGACCTTCCTGGAGTCCGACTTCGTCCTCGGCATCGGCAACCGCTGGGCCAACCGCCACACCGGACGGATCGACGTCTACACCGAGGGCCGCACCTTCGTCCACGTCGACATCGAGCCCACCCAGATCGGCAGGATCTTCGCCCCCGACTACGGCATCACCTCCGACGCGAAGGCGGCGCTGGAGCTGTTCGTCGAGGTGGCACGGGAGTTGGGGGCGGCAGGCCGGCTCCCCGACCGTGGCGACTGGGCCGCCGCGGCGCAGAGGAAGAAGGCGACGCTCAAGCGCCGCACGCACTTCGACAACATCCCGATCAAGCCGCAGCGTGTCTACGAGGAGATGAACAAGGCCTTCGGCCCGGCGACCCGGTACGTCACCACCATCGGCCTCTCGCAGATCGCGGGCGCCCAGATGCTGCACGTCTTCAGGCCACGGCACTGGATCAACTGCGGCCAGGCCGGCCCGCTCGGCTGGACCGTCCCGGCCGCGCTCGGCGTCGCCAAGGCCGACCCGGAGGCGTCCGTGGTCGCCCTGTCCGGCGACTACGACTTCCAGTTCATGATCGAGGAGTTGGCGGTCGGAGCCCAGCACAGGATCCCGTACGTCCATGTCCTGGTGAACAACTCCTACCTGGGCCTCATCCGCCAGGCGCAGCGGGCGTTCGACATGGACTTCCAGGTCAATCTGGAGTTCGAGAACATCAACTCCCCGGAACTGGGCGTCTACGGCGTCGACCATGTGAAGGTCGTCGAGGGACTCGGCTGCAAGGCGATCCGGGTGACCGACCCCAACGAGCTGGGCGCCGCCTTCGAGCAGGCCAAGAAGCTCGCAGCCGAGTACCGGGTGCCGGTCGTCGTGGAGGCGATCCTGGAGCGCGTCACCAACATCTCCATGTCGGTCACGAACGACATCGGCGACGTGGTCGAGTTCGAGGATGACGTTTAGCCGCCGCCATGGCATCGACGTGCCGATGTGGCAAGGTGCAGGTCACTACGAGGAGCATCGCGACCCGTTCGGACCGCTCCACGCTCCAGAACCGGTTCGAACTGTCGGCGTCACCAACGGTCTTGTCGTTGGACCCGCTGACGCCGAATCGGCAGGAGGTAGCACGTCACTCACCGCCCCGGCGCTGACGGCTTGTCGGTCGTGCCCGGCGCCGGCGCCTGCCGCCCCATCGTGCTCGCTCGTGGGATGAGCCGGTGCGGGGTCCGGATCTCCATGCCGGGGACCGGTGTTGAGCTGCCGATCCGCTTGAGCAGTCGCGCCACCGCCGTCTCGGCGATCAGCTTCTTGTCCGGCGAGACCGTGGTGACGGGCGGGTTCGAGTAGCGGGCGTCCTCGATGTCGTCGTAGCCGACGATGGCGACGTCCTCCGGAACGCGCAGTCCGTGCGAGGCCAGCGTGTGCAGGGCGCCCAGGGCGCTGTAGCAGAAGACCGCGTCCGGAGGTTCCTCGAGGTCCAGCAGGTGGGCCATGGCGGTGGCGCCGTCGGAGCGGTTGAAGCGCGGGGTGGAGATGACGAACTCCTCCCGGACGGGTATGCCGGCCCGCTCGTGGGCCAAACGGTAGCCGCGGGTGCGCAGCTGGGCCGCCTCGCCGGTGCGGTAGGGCTGGTCGCCGATTGCGGCGACGCGGCGCCGGCCGAGAGCGAGCGGGTGCTCGGTGGCCTCCCGGGAGGCGGTCACGTCGTCGATGCCGATGTGGTCGAAGGTGCCGTCGCTCACCCGCTCGCCGAGCACGACGAGCGGGAGGCTCGCGTCGCGCTCGGACAGGTCGGACTGGGCCAGACCCAGAGGGCTGAAGATGACGCCGTCGAACAGCAAGTGCTGGGAGCCGCCGCTGAGGAACAGCTTCTCGTGCTCCGCGTCGCCGTCGGTCTGGTCGATCAGGACGTTGTACCCCTGCACGCGCGCCGCGCGGATGATGCCCTGCAGCAGTTCGGCGAAGTAGGGCGTGTCCAGGTACGGAACGACCACCGCGATCTGGCCCGAGCGCCCGGCGGCGAGGTTGCGGGCCAGCACGTTGGGCCGGTAGCCGAGCTCGTCCACGGCCTGCTGTACGCGGGCACGGGTGGCCTCGGAGACCGGCGCGTAGCCGTTGACCACGTTGGACACAGTGCGGCTGGAGACGCCGGCCAGCGCCGCGACGTCGCGGCCTGGCTGGAGTACTACAACGGCGACTACTACCTGATCACCACCTCCTTCACGAATGAGATGTTCATGCGCAAGTCCCCCACGCTCGCGGGACTGAGCACCGCCCCGAACGTGCTGATCTGGCACGACGACACCTCGGGCCGCAACGCGAACTGGAGAGCGCCGGCACCGATCCGATGGGCCCGTACACGTACAAGAACGAGCTCGCCGGTTCGAACCTGGACCCCGGTGGCTGGCTGATCGACGCGAGCGTCCTGCAGTACAACAACAACCTCTACCTGGTCGGCAGCGGTTTCATCGGTGGCAGTGCGCAGAGCCTGGTCATCGCCCCGATGTCCAACCCGTACACGCTTGCCGCCACGACGTTCACCGTCATCTCCAGCCCCACCTACGACTGGGAGAGGAACTCGGACGGCACGCCGAACTTCGGCACCCCGGTCGCTCTCGGCGCGACGCTGCCCGGCACGTCCGGCGAGACGGCGGCCACCCCGACCGCGTACAACCTCGTCAACCGGCACAGCGGAAAGTGCCTGGACGTGTCCCAGGGCAACACGGCCCACGGCACCGACGTCATCCAGTGGACCTGTAACGGCGGCGCCAACCAGAAGTGGACCTTCTCCGATCCGGGCAACGAGACCAACCGCCTGACCAACGTTGCCACCGGCAAGGTGCTCGACGTCAACAACTGCGGCACCGCCGACGGCACCAACATTCAGCAGTGGAGCTGGTTGAACAGCAACTGCCAGAAATGGCGGCTGGTGTACACCCTGACCGACTACGTGCGGCTCGTGAACGTGAACAGCGGCAAGGGCGCCGACGTGGCGAACTGCGGCACGGCCGACGGCGCTGATGTCCGTCAGTGGACCTGGCTGAACAACGACTGCCAGCTCTGGCAGCTCAAGCCCGTCTCCTGACGCCACACGAGCGGCGGTGGCCCTGGCTCCTCGTGGGCCCCGGGTCACCGCCGTGCGTCCTCGCCCTGTTTCCAGCCGTGACCGGCGTCCGGCATGCTCCCTGCATGCGGATGACCGTCCCCACCTCACTCGGCGAGATCGCCATACGCGCGTACGGCGCCCCCGACGCCCCCGCGTTGCTGCTCCTGCACGCCAACCCCGGTGACGGCCGGGACTACGACGCGGTCCTGCCGGCCCTCGCGGACCGCCACCGCACCTTCGTACTGGACTGGCCGGGCTACGGGGACTCGACGGCGCCACACCCCGGGCGGGTCACCCCGGAAGGGCTGGTGGGGGCGGCGGAGGCGGTCCTGGACGCGCTCGCGGCAGAACAGGGCGTGCATCGCATCGCCCTGCTCGGCAACAGCGTCGGCGGGTACGTGGCCTGCCGCCTGGCCGAGGGCCGTCACGCGGGGGCGGTCACGGCGCTGGTCCTGGTCGACCCGGCGGGCTTCACCCACCAGAACGCGCTGACGCGCTGGTTCTGCCGCGAGGTCATGGGCCGCCCGGACCGCGCCCGCCGACTGGTGGTCCCCCTGGCCCGCGCATACCTGGGGGCCCTGCGCACCCCGAGCGCACGGGCGACCTACGACCGGGCGCGTCAACTGCCGCGCCGACGCGAGCAACTCCAGGTCCACTGCGCGCTGTGGCGGGGCTTGGCGGCCCCGGAGTTCGGCATCGGGAACCCGGGCTCTCCGGAGGCCCCCGTCCTGCTCCTGTGGGGCACTCGTGACCCGGTCGTCCCGGCGGCGCTGGACGGCCGCCGCGCACAACGTTCCCTGCCCGCCCACACGGTGGCCGTACGCCTCCCCACGGCCCATGAGCCGTACAACGAGCGCCCGGATCTCTTCCTGCGGCACACTCTGCCGTTCCTGAAGGACGCCATGGCCGCGGCCCGCCCCCACGGGCCGCTTCCCCCGGCCTGACCCCCGTGCGGGGCCCGCCGCCCCCGTGCCGGCGGGCCCCGTGTGCCGAGAGTGTGCCCGCGTGCGGGGGGAGTTGAAGCCTTGCGGCCGGTGTTCAGAGGTTGTTCTGAGGGTTGCGTAGGCAGCGTACGTCCGCTTGTGCAGACGTTCTCACTCGACCTCGTGCTCCGACAGCCCCGGCCAGTCCTCGGGCCCGCCGCCCTGCCACTCGACGATGTCGCTGTCCTCGATCTCGATCCGGTCCAGATCGGCCAGGCGCAGGATCTCGACGACGTCGTCCAGGTGGGTGGCGAGGCCCAGGGTCACGTCGCCCTCGGTGACCCGCCGCGATCCGTCCAGTGCCGGGGCGTGCACAACGATGTGCGGATACTGCGGTGACTGTTCCATGCCTTCAGGCTCCTGCCGCCTGGCCGGATCCGCACCCCGGAAACGCCGGAAACGGCGGAAAGAACGAGAGTGCCGGGAGTGCCGGACACGGGACGTTCCGTGTACGGCACTCCCGGCGTGGGAGGGACCGCGGCGGCCGCGACGGCTCCGACGAGACCTTCCCTCACGTCGGGAAGGCGGCATCGGGACCTTTACCACCGCACTGGCTCGCCTTCCGCCGCGGTCGGTCGGTTCCGGGCGGCGCCCCCGCCTGGGCGCGACAGGACAGATGTCGGCGACGGCGCCGCCCGGAGGTCTCGAAAGGGTCAGACCTGGGTGCCGGACAGGCGCTCCACGGCCCGCAGCAGTGCCGAGTGGTCCAGGCCGCCGTCGCCCTGCGCGCGCAGGCTCGCGACCAGCTGGGCGACCACGGCCCCCACGGGCAGGGCCGCCCCGACGGCGCGGGCCGCGTCCGTGACGATGCCCATGTCCTTGTGGTGCAGGTCGATGCGGAAGCCCGGCCTGAAGTCGCGGTTCAGGAAGTTGTCCTTCTTGCGCGTCAGCACGGTGGAGCCGGCGAGGCCGCCGCCCAGGACCTCCAGGGCCGCCTTCAGGTCCACGCCCGACTTCTCCAGGAAGACCACGGCCTCGGCGCACGCCTGGATGTTCACGGCGACGATCAGCTGGTTGGCGGCCTTCACGGTCTGGCCGGACCCGTGCGGGCCGCACAGCACGATGGTCCTGCCCAGCGCCTCGAAGATCGGCTTCGCGGCGCCGAAGTCGGCCTGCTCACCGCCGACCATGATCGACAGTACGGCCTCGACGGCACCGGCCTCGCCGCCGGAGACGGGGGCGTCGAGGACGCGGATGCCCTTGTCCTCGGCGGCCGCGGCCAGGGCGATCGAGGTCTGCGGGGTGATCGAGGACATGTCGATGAGCAGGGCGCCGGGCCTGGCGTTCTCCAGGATCCCGTCCGGTCCGTACGCGACCGCCTCGACCTGCGGGGACGCGGGCACCATCGTGATGATCACGTCGGCGTCCCGCACCGCCTCGGCGATCGAACCTGCCGCGGTGCCGCCCGCGGCGGCCAGGCGGTCCAGCTTCTCCTGTTCGAGGGTGAAGCCGGTGACGGCGTAACCCGCCTTGATGAGGTTCTCGGACATGGGGGAGCCCATGATGCCGAGGCCTATCCACGCGATCTTGGGGAGGGTGTTGCTCATCGGGAGTGCCTCTCTCACTGCTCTGCGGTGTCAGGGGGTCAGCGCGCTTCGCGCGGGAGCCACTCGAAGGCCTCGGAACTCGGCCTGTCGCCCGGCTTGTACTCCAGGCCGACCCAGCCGTCGTAACCGGCCTTCTTGAGCTGGTCGAGCAAGTCGTCGAGCGGGAGCGAGCCCGTTCCCGGCGCACCACGGCCCGGGTTGTCGGCGATCTGCACATGGCCGGTCTTCGAGGCGTACCGCTCGATCACCGCCGCCAGGTCCTCGCCGTTCATCGACAGGTGGTAAAGGTCCATCAGGAAGCGGGCGTTGCCGAGGCCGGTCGCCTGGTTCACCTTGTCGACGATCCCGACCGCGGCAGGCGCCGACACCAGCGGGTAGCGCGGCGACTCGGGCCGGTTGAGCGCCTCGATCAGGAGGACCGCCCCGATCCGGTCGGCGGCGCGGGCCGCGAGCTCCAGGTTCTCCAGCGCCAGCGCGTCCTGCCCGGCCGGGTCGACTCCGTCGACGCGGTTGCCGTACAGCGCGTTCAGGGCCGTGCAGCCCAGTGACCCGGCGAAGTCCGCCGCCACGTCGACATTGGAGCGGAACCTCTCCGACTCCTCACCCGGCAGCGAGAGGGCGCCGCGGTCCGGGCCCGGCAGCTGCCCGGCGTAGAAGTTCAGGCCGGTGAGCTGTACTCCCACGTCCTCGATCGCCTTCTTGAGGTCGTCGAGCCGGGACTGCTCCGGGGTGGGGGAGTCGACCCAGGGCCACCACAGCTCGACCGCGGTGAAGCCCGCCGCGGCGGCGGCCGCGGGGCGCTCCAGGAGCGGGAGTTCCGTGAAGAGGATCGACACGTTGACGGTGAGGCGCTGGTCTGCGAATCCCATCCGGGCGGCGCTCCTATTCCGTATTGCGAAAGTTGCTTTCTGCTTTACGGAAAGCCTGCCGCTGGTTCGTGAAGGCTGTCAAGAGCGCGCACGAAAAAGCGCCCCCACGCGAGCTGCGCGGGGGCGCTTCCAGGGGAGGGCAGGCTTCCTCCGGGCGCCGGTTCAGAGCGCGTCCACGGCACTCACCTTCCAGCCGGCGGAGGTACGGGTGATCGTCATCCGTACCCGGTTCAGATCGAGGCGGGACCCCGACACCTGGGTGCTCTGCGTGACCTGGTTGACGAACAGCAGGACGACGGCCCTGTCGGGCGCCGCCGACACGACCGAGGCTGTCGCCACCGTCGCCTTCACCACACCGTGGTACTTCGCCGCGGTCGGACCGACCACCGTCTTCGTGGTCTTGAGGTACTGGTCGCGGAAGGCGCCGGTCAGGCAGGCGCGGGCCCGGGTGAAGTCCCGGTCCAGATGCCGGTAGTCGTACGACAGCACGATCGGCGCCGCCCTGCGTGCGGCCGCGAGCGCCTCGCCTCGCGCCTGTTCCGCCCGTCGCCCCTCCCGGTCCTGCCACCCGAGTACGGCGACGGCGACCAGGCCCGCCACGAGCACGACGCACAGCACCGCGGTGAGCACGGCGGTTGGCAGCCTCCGCCCCGGCCGCGGCGCGGGCGCGCTCTCCTCCGGCTCCTTCTGGGTGGATCGGGGCGACGGCTCCGGCGGGTCTTCCCAGCCGCCCGCCGGGGCCTCGATGAGCAGGGTGCGCCCGGCGTCCTGCTCATCGTGCTCGGGGTGCGCCGGCCGCTGGGCGCGCTTG
>NZ_JBEOZU010000136.1:0-17656 GCF_040298185.1 Streptomyces sp. NPDC001634
GCCTGGATGGACTTGCGGCGACCGTCCATCATCAGTCCCCGCAGATAGCAGTCGCCCTTGGCCCGCTGGTCCTTGCGCGGCACCGAGGCGAACACATCCGCCACGAATAACGCCAACATCGCCCGAACACGGTTCACTTCATGTGCGTCCACACAGTCCTCATGCCCCTGATGCAGGCAGACAGACCTAACGGAGTCCTACTATTCGGCTCACTGAAACGAGCGTCCGACCCGCACGAACCGACAGCACCTGCGGCGTGGCAGACCACGCCCCGGTACCCAGCATCTGAGTCGGATGGGTTCCGGTGCGCAGCCACAAAGGAAGCCAAGGCGCAGCATCACTCTCAGCGCCTCACCACGCCCAACTCCACGGCACGATTCCAGCCACCTTGCCGTGGGGGTGCGTTGCACCCATAACACCTCGCACGAGAGCATGTTCGACGAACTGTGGAACGGATGCGGTAGCGGAGCACCCAGTGGCGAACGCCGGGGCGACGCCCAGGGTGCCGGGCACTTACGGGGAGTAGGGGGCACTGTGACGGGGTGGGACATCGACGTGGCCGGGGTGCGCGGTGTTCTCAACAAGTCGGGGACGGCGGCAAAGAGCCTGTCGGAAACGGGTTCGGCAATGCAGGGGAATCTGGAGGAGGCGGCCTCGGCCGCAGGCACACTTAGCAGCCAATACGGGCCTTACACGAGCACGGTGGGGGAAGTTGGTGCGGCGCTGGGTGAGTTCCTGCAGCACTGGAGCCGTGACCTGCTCTACATCGCCAAGCGCACCTCAAGGTCGTTGAACGGCGCAGCCGAGGCCACCGGCTACTACATCCACGGTGACCTGGAACTGGCGGCCAACGCCCAGCGCCAGGCGGCCAAGGAACCAAAGGTGGACCTGCCGGGGGCAAGCGAGCACGGCCGCCGGACCGAGGGCCAGTGATGGGTGACGAGGCAAACCTGATCGACCCATCCGGGATTCCGCACTTCATCGGAGACCTGTCCACGCTGGACATCGACGCGATGCTGCTCTCGGCGAACGCGGCCGAGTTCCGCGCCTCCGGCGCGAACGTCCACAACACCTTTCAGGGACTGACCGCCTTCTACCACGCCCCGGAAGCCCACGACCTGTTCTCCTCCACACAGCCGGTGAAGACGAAGTCCGACGCGTTCGCCGACGACCTTGAGAAGGTCGCCTCGGCCCTGTCCGACTACAGCGCCGAAGTCCAGCCGCTGATAGAGAGACTGGCAACGCTCAAGGCCAAGGCCACCACGTTCGTGGAGACCGTGACAGGGGACGAACACTGGCGCAAGGACCACGACAAGGTCCAGACGAACAACGATCTCTGGCATGACGTCAACCACACGGTCGCAGCCTTCCAGGCCGCCGAACGCGCCTGCCACAACAAGATCACCGCACTGATCCGCGGCACGTCGCTCACCGTCGACGACGGCTCGCACGGCAAGAACATGTACGGCTACCGGGCCGACGACCTAGATCACGCCAAGGAAACCCCATGGGGAGCGGCGGCCGAGCCGGAGTACGAGGGCCTGAACTGGCTGACCCACCAGGCCGGGCAGGTCTGGGACGGCCTGTGGACCGACGGCGTGATGGGCACCGTCCATGGCCTGGGCACCCTGGTCGGCTGGGACGGCTGGGACGCGGCGGGCGAGGCATGGAAGAACATGGCCAAGCTCAGCACCGCCTCGGCGCTCACGAGCGCCACCTTCGGCGCATGGTGGCTGGCGCCCGAGGACCAGCTCCCCTCCTGGCTGCGCGAGTCCCGCACCGCCACCAAACAGGCCGCCAAGGGGTTCGTCGCCTGGGACACCTGGAAGACAAACCCGTCCCGCGCGGCGGGCGCCGTCGGCTTCAACGTGCTGACTCTCTTGGGCACTGACGGCGCGGGCGCGGCTGCCTCCGGCGCCGGAAAGACAGCCGCTGCGGCCCGCGCCCTGTCGGTCGCGGGCAAGGTGGGACGGGCCATCGACCCCCTTACCTACGTCGGCAAGGCGGGAAAGTTCGCCTTCGTCAAGGTCGGCGACGCCTTCACCACACTCAAGAACGTGCACACCGTCGCGACACTCGACCTGCTCAAGCCGGCCGACACCCTCCAATCAACCAAGATCCCTCACGACGCAGTGCCTTACGCCGACGCCAAGGGCAACCTCCTCTACCTCACCCGCGACGGCCACCTCCTCAACGCCGACGGCACCCTGCAACAGCACGTCGCCCAGGCTCCAGTCGAGAAGACGGCGGCCGAGCGCGCCGTCCCACCGGTGGCTCACGCCCGAGAGGCTGAACTGGTGGGCGCGCACGAGGCAACCGCCACAGTCGAGAATGTCGGGCACGCCTCCCAGCACGTACCAGGCGGAGTTTCCCGAGAACTCGGCGCAGGATCCGGTGAAAGTGCCTATGCCGGCGAATCCGGGCACTCCGAGGAGGTTCTCGGCGGGGAGGGTAGTATGCCCAGCCCTCATGGAGGCCACGGGGGCGGCTCGGACGAATGGCCAGAGCGCGGCGGAGATGAACTTCATCCAGCGGGCAAGGATTGGTATCACCAGCTCGATCCCCATCAGATCAAGGATGTGCAGGTCTACCGGGCGAACCATGAGCCAGGTTATCTTGAGAAATATTACAAAAATAATGGGCGTAGGCTTCGCGTCTTCATCACGGACGAGAGTGGATATCCTCCACCTCACCTGAAGAAAGATCCGAATCACCCCGGTTCCTGGATTGCAGCAAGCGACAAGCCGTCACCCATCCCGGAAAAATACACACCCGGCTCGAAAATCGTTCGAGGGCCGGACACGGTACCCACCGACGATGGATTCACAGCCATCAAGGACTCTGCTCACCAGCGGCACGGATCAGTCCAGGCAGACAACGCCTGGCACGAGCCGGTACGCGCAGCAAAGAAAGCATATGAAGCCGCACCGACCGCCGATAACCTTCGGACTTATGAGGAAGTGAAGGCCGAACACGCTCCGTTCCACGAAAAGATGAGCGCGGACAGTGAGGCATTCGGTGAGGCCGTAGCCCGCCATCATGTGATTCCCGAGCATTACCAGGGATATCAATGGGAAGAAGTTTCCGGCCCGAAGAACGGGAATGACCAGTTCGATCAGCTATGGAGCCATACCGGAGAGAACGGTGTCAAGAAGTTCGTTGTCATCGAGGCCAAGGGGAGTCACCGATTGGACCTCGGCAAGCGGGAACTTCCCAACGGGTTTGACGCGCGGCAGGGTTCCAAGGAATACTTCCAAGATATCTTGAGGGAGATGCGTAAACGAGGGATTGACGGGGATACCAACGAGATGCGCCTCTACCGCGAACTGAGGAAGGCCCTCAGGCAAGGCAATGTCGAATACGTCTTGGTCAAGGCAAAGACAACTGCCGCAGGTGAGTACGCTGGCTATATGAAGTGGACGTTCGACCTCAGCTGACGGGAGTGCTACGTGACGGCGCGAGTGGCGCGACACACCAGGCCAGGGACGCTGGACCAGGCTGCTCTTAAGGACCTGGCCGAGGACCTGGAAGACAGCGTCGATGACCTCGGCCGGTCGGCCACCGTGTTCGGCCTGACGATGGATGAGACGTTGACGTTGCTTCAGGCGCGCGCTGTCCTCGATCCAGATGCGTCGGAGCTGGACACCTGGGAGGCAACGGTTTCCGCGATGCAGGTGGGGACAGCTGCGTTCGCAGCGGCGCAGGCGACGGAAGGCGTCATCGAGTGCCGAATCATTGATGAAATCCGCACTATTCCGGCGACAGGGCCGCAGTTCTATGCAAATGCCGGTAACTGGCTGACGACTTTTTGGCTCGTCATCATCTGCCGGGAGCAGGAGCGCATGGACGCCATGTGCCAAGTGCCTGTCGAGCTGCTGAGGGCATCCGGAGCACGCGGCGACGAGTACGTTTATCACTGGGTCGACGCACTGCAAACGTACTGGCTTGAACGTCCCGGGCTCGCCGAAAAACTGAAGCGGGCAATCGATGCTTCCTACCCCGAGATTGCCACCATCGCACCACGGGATCTTCTCCAGAACGTCCTGTATCAACCCATCAACCTCTTCGCCTACTTCTTGCGTAAGGATCACGAAGGTTTCAATGCCGCACTGGTCGAGGCATTGGAACTCCATAAGGCGTACTGGACCGCCACGGAAGATCGGGGCCGTGACCTCAACGGAGTCATTGCTCTCGGCCCGCTTGCCATTGCTTGTCTCGCCTATGACGCCGGATTCCCGATCGACGTCGAGTCGGAGTACCTTCCCAAGGCGCTCCTGGAGCGAGCTTGGGTCGGCGAGTTCGAGACCTGATTCAGACCGCTCGCTCCTCTGGGAGACCCTGCATGACCACGGACGTCATCGCCCTCACGCCGAAGATGCCGGAGACCCGCTCCCTGATAGCCGGCCTCTTCGCAGGCGGCCCCGATCTGGGCCTCACCGCCGCCGACGATGGCGCCGTCCTCCAGTTGCGCACCCGCAGCGGCCGTCCCCTCGTCTCCGTGGAGGCCCCGCTCCTCGTCCACGTACCAGGCGAAGCCGAACGCCTCCTGGGCACCGGCGTGTCCGCGCCGCCGCTGCCCTACTGGTGGACAGAGACCCATGCCTCAACCGGCGCGCCGGGAGCAGAACGCCTCGCGGGCTCGGTGTGCGGGCGTCTGACGGCGCTGCTCGGTGGAACGGTGTGGCCGCCAGGTGCGGCCACGACGCACGTGGTGACCATCCCGGAAGGCCCGCCAGCATCCGACGCGGGAGACACCACCGCCACAGCCGCCCCCGACACCCCCGCAGTCGATGTCCTGACCGAGTCCACGGCCGTCGTCCTCGCCGACCGCCCCATCGCCGCATATACCACCTGGCTCTCCGACGTACTCCGCACGACGAGCACTCAGAACCGCGCCCTGCACCTGGTCACCCCCGCCGACGTCCGGCTCAGCCTCCCCCTGCGGGCGGCGCTGGCGGGCCCGCCCAACCGCTGGGTCGTCCAAGACCCGGCAGGCGGCTACTACGACGGCCTGTCCGGCGTCCAACTCACCTGGCACGACGGCACCTTCACACCGACCGGCACAACCGTGGCCGACGCTTTCACCAAGCACTCCGCTCCCACGCCAGAACGCCAGTTGACCATCACGTTCCGCACGGTCGACGCCCCCGCCGCAGAACTAGTCCTCGGCCGCGGTCTGGAAACAACCTGGCGACACCTGACCGGCAGGCCACCAGCCGGGTGGGGCACCGCCGAGCCAGTCAACCTGCCCTGGTCACCACGCCAGCTGACGAACCTGGCCCGCGACCGCTCCCCCATACCGACCCAGCTCGTCGCTGTCGGCGATCCGGACTGCCCGGCCATCGCCACACTCCGCATCACGCGCACGACGGCCGGCGTCGCCCAGGACATCACGCTCGCGCTGGGATACGCCTCCGCCGCCGACGTCCCACTGAACGCCCTCGAGCCCCTCGCCGTCACACTCGTCAACGAGCACAACCTCACGACGATGCTCACCACACTGCGAGCAGCACGTGCCGACCTCACCCTGCCCCCACGCCTGGAGGCCCCTCCCACCCCGGTCTCCTTCACCCTCGGCGCACGCGACGTACGCACCGTCGGCCTCACCCACGCCCGCCGCCCACCCCTCGCCCTACGCCCCCGGCAACTCGGCCCGCACACCCACCCAGCCCTGCACTACCCACTGGGCGACGGCACCAACACCGACTCATGGACCACACTCCAGAAGCTCACCGCCCACCTCAAGGGCGCTGCGAGAACGGCGTGAACCAGCCCGACTTGCGGCCTCCCTGCTGACGCTGCCCGTACCCCGTCACGCTCTGGGCGGGCGCAATCGCCCCGACGTGAATTCGCCGAGCAGTTGCCGGCTGGCATCGGTGAACGGGTGGTCGGACCCCAGGCCGCGTTCCCGCCTGGCCACGACATCCGTCATCACCTCGATCCCCACCTCCACGTGGCCCCGTGCAGCCTGGGTTCGGGCCAGAAGCTGCTGGGCCGAGAGCGCGATCGGGTAGTCGGGGCCAAAACGTCTCCGGTATGCCTCGGTGACCATCCGTATCTCCTCATCAGCCTCGTCGAAACGGCCCAGCAGGTACAACGCCCAGGCGTGGTTGTGGTGGGCTCCCAAGGTCACCGTGTGGTCGGGGCCGAGGAACCGGACGCATTCCGAGGGCAGGGACAGCAGCGCGCCGTCTTCTTCGGCGAAGATCTCGGACGCGGACAACAGGACCAGCAGGCTTGAGCGGGAGCGCAACGTCAGCGGGTGGGCAGGGCCCAGTGCCCTGCGCCTGCCGGCGACCGTGGACCGCAGGAGCGAGATGGCCTCGTGTCGTTTCCCGAGATTTCCGAGAACGAGCTGAAGGCCGTGGCCGCTGTCCAAGGTGTCGGGATCGTCAGCCCCGAACAATCGCTCCTGAGCCGCGCGGACGGGCCCGAGCAGCAGTTCGGCCTCGGTGTACCTGCCCAGCCGAAAGAGCGCCCGGCCGGCCCTGGAGCGGGCGGCCAGTACGAGACGGTGCTCCGCACCGAGCTGCCTCTCGCCAAGGTCCGCAGCGGCCCGGGCGGTCTCCCAGGCGGACAGGTACTCCCCAGTGCGATGCAGCGCGATGGACAGCCTGGTCGCCACAGCCAGCGCGTCAGCCGATGTCGGCGCGTCGCCGCCGCGTCGCAGCAGGGCGAGCCCGTGGGGCACCAACAGCCGAAGCAGCGGATCGTAGGGGCCCGCGTCGGGCACACCGGGCACGGCCGCGTCGAGCAATCGGACCGCTGTGGTGCTGAGAACCGGCACCTGTTCCGCCGGGGTCGCCGCCGCGACGCTGTCGAGCAGCACCCCGTGGCTCTGTGCACACCGCACACCGATGTCGACATCGTCCAGGGATCGAGCACTTGCTGGGAAAGGAAGCCGCCTGCCAGCGTGAGGGCGAGCGGCAACCGGCCGAGACCTTCCGCGACCTGCGCCGCCTCCTCCTGTGTGCCACTGTACGGGGCGAGGTCGCACAGCACCCGCGCGGCATCCTCACGCGGCAGTACGCCGATGTGCTGCAGCTCTGCCCCTGGCCACCAGCGGGCGGCCGAGCGGCGAGTGGTCACCAGCACCGTGCCGCGTGGACTGGTGCGCAGCCAGCTGCCGTCCCGGAGGATCTCGGGTTGGTCGGCGTTGTCGAGCACCAGCAGCCAGGGCTCGGCGGAGCGGTCGAGATACTGCCAGACGAGATCGGCGGCGGGGCGCAGTCCGGTGCGGGCGGCCAACAGTTCGCCGTCGCCGGCACCCCGGTCGGCAGCCACTGCGAGCATGCCCGCGCGCAGGCTCGCGCGATCGGAGGCGCTGACCCACAGGCCCACCCTGCCGCATTCGTCGGTGGCCAGCTGGAAGAACGTGTAGGCGACCGCGGTCTTGCCGCAGCCGCCCATGCCATACAGCACGTAGACCTCGCCCCCACACCCCGCCCGCACACTTGCTCGCAGCCGTTCCAGCACCTCGGCACGGTCACGCAGAACGACCGGAGGCCGACCGACGGCCGGACGACGAACCGAGTCGGGCCCACCGGGCGCGGCCACCTCATCGCCGTAGTGGTGGTGTTCACTGATGTGTTGGTCGCCCGACGCCTGGTAGACACGGCCACGATCCTCGGCGTGGCCGTCCATCGCACCTGTCATCGCTCCGCGATGTGCTGGTCTCGTCCGGCCTGATAAATCCGGGCGTGGCCGGACGCGCTGGCGTGCTGAGTGATCGCAGGACCGGTCGCGCCCCTCGGCTCAAGTTCGTCGAGAAGTCTACGCGGTTCCACAGCGGCACCGGGCTGGGCGGCGAGCAGACGCCGCAGCCGCCCCTGCCACTCCATGTGCAGTTCGCCGAGTGTCTCCTGGTCGTCGGCCTCGCCAGCCGCCAGGGCATCTTCGCGGGTGGCTTCCAATTCGGCGGCGACAGCCTCGGCACGGTGTGGCAGCATCCGGCGCCCCTGGTGGTCACTGGCCGCAGCGGCGGTGCCTGGATTCGCGGTCGGGGATGATCGTGGTGCGGCCGGTCCCTGTGCGTCCCGGTCGTAGGGGGTGGGTCGGGGTGCCGATGGATCCGCGGCCGTGGCCACAGCCAGTGGCCGAGGTCGCCCAGGCGGTGCGGGCGAAGTACCGCAGGGGCGAGGTGCCGCTGCTGGCAGCGGTCCGTGACCAGGGCTGATGCGTTCTCAGGTTTCAAGATCGAGTAGTTGGAGTGCGTGGTCGGCTCGTGACCGGTAGTGGTCGGTGGCGGCGGTGATGTTTGTCCAGCCAGCCTGGCGGATGAGGCCGATGGCGAGGTTGCGGAGGGTCGCCATGGCTCGGGGAGCGGTGCCGGTGCGGATGCGGGAGGCGTCCTCGGCGAAGGTCACGTCTCTCACGTGGTGCAGAGCCTCGACCTGCCAATGCCCGCGGATCAGTTGTGCGAGTTGGGCCGGGGTGGCCTGGGCGGGGCTGAGGCTGGTGATCGCGTAGATCGTCTTGACGGTAGTCTTGCCGGTCTTGTGGTTCGTGCGGCGGCGCTTGATCTCGATGGCCTGGACAGCGTGCGGGAAGAGCAGGCCGGGCTGGACGGTGCAGACCTTCAGACGGCGGATCTCGCGGCGGCCGTGGTTTGTGTCCCGGGTGCGGTGCTGGAGCGGAATCTCGCACCAGGGCAGTCGCCGCAGCTGTCGGCGGAGTTTCTTCTGGTTCCCTTTCACGACCAGGATGTAGTGGGCGCCCTGGGCGGTGATCTGCTCGGCGTGATCGGTCTGCGTGTGCATCGCGTCGGCGGTGATGACGTGCCCGCGCAGGTCGAGCCGTTCCAGCAGCGGGGCGAAGGCGGGGATCTCGTTGCTCTTCGCGGCGATCTGCCGCTGTGAGATTACGGTCTGGTTCTCATGCAGGACGGCGGCGAGCAGGTGGATGGCGCTCTTGCCGCCGTCGCGGCTGCCGCGTACGGCTTTGCCGTCGACGGCCAGCCCCACAAGCTCGGGTGGATCGGTTTCGACGGGGTCACGGGAGTGCCGGGCAAGCCAGGCGCCCACGGCGTCATCAAGGGCGTCGCCGTCGATGCGGGACAGAAGGCGGCCCAGGGTGGTGGCGCGCGGAAGACGATCCAGTCCGATCCGTTTGCGCACTTCAGGGGTGGAGTCGATGGCGAACCGTGCGATGCCGGCCAGTGTGGTGGCCCCGCCGAGGACCGCAAGTAGGCACAGGGCAAGCAGAGAGCCCAGCCGGTAGCGGCGGCCTCTTACACGCCGCGGATCGGGAAGCCGGTCCAGGACCGTCGACAACGAGGTCAGGTCGGGCAGTTCGGCGGGGTGGGCAGGACAAGTCGACGTCCTCGCGGTGGCGTTGGAGGACACCGATCAGGGAGGATGACACGCGAACGCGACCCCTGTTCTTGATCAAAGGCTTCGACAACCTTGATCATCGGGGGTCGCGTTCGTCGCCTCCAGCCCGGACACCTCGGACCGCCTCAGTACGCACGCGCATGATCAGTCCATCTCGCCAAGCGGGAACCATCAGCCCTGGTGACGCACCCGCCAGCCATCGTCACGGGTCCGTGACCAGCACGTCTACAAAGATCAACCCGCCTTTGAAAGCGCCCTGCCAGCGGGGGAACTTCAGTTTCGGACTGCAGAGTTGGCGGTGGTGATCCTGGGTTTCACGGGGTGAGTTGTTTGGCGATCCTCAGGAGTTCGGCTTCGTGCAGGTCCTGATCCGTGGTGCTCACGATGAATGTGTAGGTCCCGTTCGTCCATGTCACGGTGCTATTGGAGTCCGGGGTGAGCCGACCGAAGTACCCATGGATGGACTCCGGAGTGCCTGCGGCACTCACTGTGAGATTTCCGGCGATTTGCGTGATGCTCAAAGACGCCTTCTCCGAGGTGCGATGGTAGAAACGGGTCCAGGCGGGGCCTGAGTTCCGGTCACGCATGAAGAAGGGCGACAGCAGCTCATGCCGGTCGAAGTCGCTCCAGTGCACGTCAGTTGTTGGCGAATAGCCTGGTGGGAGATACCGCGGGTTGGCCAGCCGCTTCTGGTCGAAGGGGGCAATGGTCCAGCCGTTACCGGCGTCTACCAGCCGTCGTGTCCCCAGCGGTGACTGCAGCGTCGTGGTGATCTGCTCGTCGATGCTGTTGCACTGAGGCCGGAGATCGACATCGCTTTCCTGCAGTACCAAGGTGACGGAATCGCGGGTTTCGCTCGCCACCAGGAGGGGCGGGTCCTGCTGGCATGGGGCCCGGCTGTTCAGGGTGGTGATGGTGCGGCCGTCACCGCTCACCAGTACTTCACCCACGGCACCCTCCCCATGCCTGCGGTCCTTCATGATCGATGCAGTGACGGCAATGGCGAGAGCAGCCCCTACGGCAACGGCCAACATGATGCGCAGGGGCCGACGAAGCCTTTTCGGATTCACGGTCGCGCTCCAAGATGGGCGAGCCAGCTCCCTGGCTTCATTCGATGGGTCGTGTAGCCCTCGGGGCGCTACTCCGGCCTCGCATCATACGGGTTCAACCCCGAGCGATGGCGACCCTCCGCGCTGTCCGCGACCGAGCCAACTGAGGCTGAAGCCCCGATGTCGGACAACCTCTCAGTATGCCGAATTGATTCGTATTGCGACCCGCGGTCGCTGTGATGAATGAGACCGTCTTGATCCTCCGTCCCCACAGCGCCATCTCCAGGGCATCCAAGGGGAGTTCGGTCCGCATGTGGTTCGCTCCCCCCGGACCAGGTGCGCACATACGTCATGTCCGCCACCCACAGCTGATCCGGCCGTGAGGCGCTGAAGTCGCGGTCGACCAGGTCCGGCGGGCGGGGCGCCGACGGCTCTGCCACGGTGGTCCGCCGCCGCTGCCCGCGGATGACGCCCTCCAGTCCCAGCTCGGCCATCAGCCGCTCGACGGTGCAGCGAGCCACCAGCACGCCCTTGCGGCGCAGGGCCCGGGTGATCCGGCGGGCCCCGTAAGAGCCGCCCGATTCCGCGTGGATCTCCTCGATCAGTGGCATGAGCTGCGGCCTGGCGGACCCAGCCGCGCAGGGCTTCCTTGTGGATGCCGAGGTCCTTCGCGACGTGGGCGATCGGTCGGCCGGTGGTGCGGACCTCGCGGACCGCGCGCTCGCGGAGCTCGTCCGGGTATTTACGGGGTGCTGCCATGCTGCTGGTGGTTCTCCTTCGCCAGGACCGTAACCCTGGCATCAGGGACTCCACAAATCCCAGTACAGCTCATTTGCGGGTCCTGCCCAGGACTCGAACCTGCGACCAGGGTCTCGTGCCGCTCCCCTGCCGCGGGGGGGGGGGGGCCCCCCGCGCCCCCCCCCCCCCCGACCGTGCTCGACCTCAACCGGCAGGCGCAGGCCCGGCTGCGCTGCGAGAACAGGCTCGCGATCGTCCCCGGCGCCACGCACCTGTTCGAGGAACCCGGCGCACTGGAGGCGGTGACCGACCTGGCCCGCGACTGGTTCACCGACCACATGGCCCCCGCGCACGTGTAGCGGCGCGGCGACCGCTCCAGTTCGGAAGAAAGGTGCACAAGGGCGTGGTCACCCTGTTCCTCGGCGGTGACGTCATGCTCGGCCGGGGCGTCGACCAGATCCTCCCTCACCCCGGTGACCCGGCGCTGCGGGAGACATACATCCGCGACGCCCGGGCCTACGTCGGCCTGGCCGAGGTGGCCAACGGGCCGATTCCCCGGCCGGTCGCCTTCCGCTGGCCCTGGGGCGAGGCGCTGTCCGTCCTCGACGACACCGCCCCCGATGTACGGGTGGTCAACCTGGAGACCTCCGTCACCCGGGACGGGGAGTTCGCGCCCCGCAAGGGCGTCCACTACCGGATGAGCCCGGCCAACCTGCCGTGCCTGGCCGCGGTCCGCCCGGACGTCTGCGCCCTGGCCAACAACCATGTGCTCGACTTCGGCAGGCGCGGCCTCGACGAGACGCTCGACTCCCTGGCGGGTGCCGGGCTGCGGACGGCGGGCGCGGGCCGGGACGCGGTGACGGCGAGGCGGCCGGCGATCGTCCCCCTCGCCGCGGGCGGACGGGTACTGGTCTTCTCCATCGGGACGGCGTCCAGCGGGATCCCCGAGGACTGGGCCGCCACCGAGGAGCAGTCCGGTGTCGACTTCCTCGAACGGCCCTCGGAAACGGCCGCGTACGCGTTCGCCGAACGCCTGCGGCAGCTGAAGCGACCGGGCGACATCGCGGTCGTGTCGGTCCACTGGGGCCCCAACTGGGGCTATGCCGTCTCGCGCGCCGAGATCCACTTCGCCCACGCGCTCGTCGACGCGGGCGTGGACATCGTCCACGGACACTCCTCGCACCACCCGCGCCCGCTGGAGGTGTACCGGGACAGGCTCGTCCTGTACGGCTGCGGCGACCTCATCGACGACTACGAGGGCATCGGCGGCTACGAGCGCTACCGGGACGATCTGCGGCTGCTGTATCTGGTGTCGGTGGAACCCGGCAGCGGCCGGCTCGGCGACGTGCGGATGGTGCCCCTGCAGGCGCGCAGAATGCGGCTGGAACACGCCTCACCCGAGGACACCGATTGGCTGTGCACCGCCTTGGACAGATGCAGCCGTGCGTTCGCCACCGCCGTCGACCGCAAACCCGACGGCACGCTCACACTCCGGCCACTGCGCGCAGGACAGCACGCCTGACCCGGTGCGCGGCTCGGCGCTGCTCACGCGGGCCTGCCCTTGCGCAGGAAGGGGCGCAGACGGCGCAGCGGCCAGGTGTTGATGACGTCGTCCGGGGTCAGCCAGCCGCGTTGCGCGGTGGCGACGCCGTAGCGCAGCTGTGCGAGGTGGAGGACGGAGTGGGCGTCGGTGTTCACGGCGAACTTCGCGCCCTGCTGTTTGGCACGCAGGATGTCCTCGTCGCCCAGATCGAGCCGGTCGGGCTGGGCGTTGATCTCCAGCGCGGTGCCCGTACGGGCGCAGACGGCGAACACCTCGTCCCAGTCGGCGTCGACGCCCGGCCGCTTGCCGATCAGGCGGGTGGTCGGGTGGCCGAGGACGTTGATGTACGGGTTCTCGCAGGCCCGCACGAGCCGCCTGGTCATCTCCTTCCGGCCCAGGTCGAAGTGGGAGTGCAGGGAGGCCACGCAGATGTCGAAGCCCGCCAGGAACTCGTCGGGCCAGTCCACCTCGCCCTCGGGAGAGATGTTGAGTTCGGTGCCGTGCAGCAGCCGCATCCGGTGATGGGTCCCGTCCAGCGCCCGCAGTTCCTCCCGCTGGGCGAGGATCTTCTCGTCGGTCATGCGCTGCATGTACAGATTCGGCGCATGGTCGGTGACCGCGTAGTAGGCGTAGCCGCGTTCGGCGGCGGCCGCCACCATCGTCTCCAGCGACGCGAGGCCGTCGGTGAGGTCCGTGTGGGTGTGCAGGTCGCCACGGATGCTGCGCTCGGTCACCACATCGGGCAGCTCGCCGTGCAGGGCGGCCTCGATCTCGCCCCGGTCCTCACGCAGTGTGGGCGGGATCCACGGCAGGCCGAGCCGGGAGTAGACCTCCTCCTCGGAGCGGGAGGCGACCGACTCCCCGCTGTCCACGTCGAACAGGCCGTACTCGGAGAGCTTCAGGCCCTGGCGCACCGCGATGGTGCGGGTGCGGATGTTGTGCGCCTTGGAACCGGTGAAGTACTGCAGTCCGGCGCCCCACGAGTCCGGCGGCAGCACCCGAAGATCGACCTGGACGCCCTTGGTGGTGCGGATCGACGTCTTCTTCGCGCCATGGGCGATCACCTCGGCGGTGGACGGCAGCGCGGCCAGCGCGTCCATGAAGGGGGCGGACCGTTTCGCCGAGACGAGGACGTCGATGTCGCCGATGGTCTCCCTCATACGACGCAGGGAGCCGGCGTAGGTGCAACGCAGGCAGCCGGTCACCTCGGACAGTTCGGCGACGATCCCCTCGGCGGTGTCGAGAGCCAGGTGCAGCGGGATGCGGCCGCCCGCCTGCTGCATCAGTTCGATGCCGTGCAGGATGTTCTCCTGCGTCTTCTCGCCGAAGCCCTTCAGGTCGTGCAGCGCGTCCGCCTCGATGGCGGCGGCCAGCTCGTTCACCGACGAGATGTGCAGGTCCTCGTAGAGCCGCATCGCCTTCTTCGGGCCGAGCGTGGGGATCGTGATGAGCTCCCGTACCCCGGCCGGGATGCGCGCCCTGCGTTCCTCCACCACCGAGACGGTGCCGCTGCGCAGGTACTCGAGCACCTTCTCGGCGATCGACTTCCCCACGTTCGGGATCTCCCGCAGCCCGTCGGCGTCCAGGCGGGAGATGTCGGCGGGATACCCGCCGATGGCACGCGCGGCCTTCTCGTAGGCGCGCACCTTGAACGCGTCGCCTCCCGTGATTGCGATGAGGTCCGCGTACTCCTGAAGGAGCGCCTCGACCTCGTCGTTGGGCCGGGCCATACATCAGAGTCTAGGCACGCAAAAGCGGACGGTGCCGATCGGCACCGTCCGCTGAATGTGTCCGAGGGGGGACTTGAACCCCCACGCCCGATAAAGGGCACTAGCACCTCAAGCTAGCGCGTCTGCCATTCCGCCACCCGGACCAGGTGTCTGTCGGCGGGGTTTCCCCCGCGGCGACGAAGGAAACATTACCAGGCTTTCGGGGGCGTTCGATCGCACCCCGTTCCGGCCCGGTCCGCCGTGAACGTCGTGTGACGGGCCGGGTGCGGCCTTGGGTGCGACGGAGGTCGGAGAGAGGATGTGAGGAACGACCAGCAGCGACAGCGGGAGGAAGCAGCGTGACCGAAACGGAGACGGCCAGGAGCGTCACCGGCGAGGACGAGGTCGTGGACCTCTGCCGTGAGCTGATCCAGATGGACACCAGCAACTACGGCGACCATTCCGGGCCCGGCGAGCGCAGGGCCGCCGAGTACGTCGCCGAGAAGCTTGCCGAGGTGGGGCTCGAACCGCAGATCTTCGAGTCGCACAAGGGCCGGGCCTCCACGGTGGCCCGTATCGAGGGCGAGGACCCCTCGCGGCCCGCGCTGCTGATCCACGGCCACACCGACGTCGTACCGGCCAATGCGCAGGACTGGACGTACGACCCGTTCTCCGGCGAGATCGCCGACGGGTGCGTGTGGGGGCGCGGCGCGGTCGACATGAAGGACATGGACGCCATGACGCTGGCGGTCGTCCGGGACCGGCTGCGCAGCGGGCGCAGGCCTCCGCGCGACATCGTCCTCGCCTTCCTCGCGGACGAGGAGGCCGGCGGGACGTACGGCGCCCGGTACCTGGTCGACAAGCACCCCGACCTCTTCGAGGGCGTCACCGAGGCGATCGGCGAGGTCGGCGGGTTCTCCTTCACGGTCAACGAGAAGCTGCGGCTGTACCTCGTCGAGACCGCGCAGAAGGGCATGCACTGGATGAAGCTCACCGTGGACGGCACCGCCGGTCACGGTTCGATGATCCACAAGGACAACGCCATCACCGAGCTGTCCGAGGCCGTCGGGCGCCTCGGCCGGTACAGGTTCCCGGTGCGCGTGACCAAGACACTGCGGCACTTCCTCGACGAACTCGGCGACGCGCTCGGCACCGAGCTCGACCCCGAGAACATGGACGAGACGCTCGCTAGGCTCGGCGGCATCGCCAAGCTGATCGGCGCCTCCCTGCAGAACACCGCCAACCCGACCCAGCTGGGCGCCGGCTACAAGGTGAACGTGATCCCGGGCCAGGCCACCGCGCACGTCGACGGGCGCTATCTGCCGGGCTACGAGGAGGAGTTCCTCGCCGACCTCGACCGCATCCTCGGCCCGCGCGTCAAGCGCGAGGACGTGCATGCGGACAAGGCGCTGGAGACCACCTTCGACGGCGCGCTGGTCGAGGCCATGCAGACCGCGCTGTCCGCCGAGGACCCGATCGCCCGCGCCGTGCCGTACATGCTCTCGGCCGGCACCGATGCCAAGTCCTTCGCCGACCTCGGCATCCGCTGCTTCGGCTTCGCACCGCTGAAGCTGCCGCCGGAGCTGGACTTCGCGGGCATGTTCCACGGCGTCGACGAGCGGGTTCCGGTGGATGCGCTGAAGTTCGGCGTGCGCGTCCTCGACCGGTTCATCGACGCGTCATGAGTGCCCTCCCTCGGCCCTGAACTCCCTTTGATCCGTCCTGGTTTGCGTGCTGAAACGAGACTGCACTATTCGCGAGCGCGTACGGGGGCCGACCAGGACGGGTGAATGCGACCATACGCTCGTAGCTCCATTACTCCCTCCTCGTTACACGTGATGCGGTCCGCGGGTTGGATCGCTTTTGCCAACAAGGAGGAATAATGATCAAGAAGGTCGTCGCTGCTGCGGCTGCCACTGGCGGTCTGGTTCTCGCGGGCGCGGGCCTGGCCGTCGCCGACTCGGGTGCCCAGGGTGCCGCCGTGCACTCTCCCGGTGTTGTGTCCGGCAACGTCATTCAGGTTCCGGTGCACGTCCCGGTGAACGTCTGCGGCAACACGATCTCGGTGATCGGGCTGCTGAACCCCGCCTTCGGCAACACCTGCATCAACAACTGACGTTGTGCCTCACCCCGTGAGGGGCCTCACCCCATGAGGGTCTGAGTCCGCCGGCCCCGGAGTGCGTGCCATGCGCTCCGGGGCCGACCGGTTCCTCCGCGCCCGCGCAGTCAGCGTGCGGGCGCTTTCCAGAAGGTCAACGACCATCGTCGAAGGCAGGGAATCAGTAATGCGACAGGTCACCCGCAAGGGCCTGATGACCGTGGCGGCGGCGACCGGCGTCCTCGCCGTCACCGGCGGCTACGCACACGCCGACTCGGGTGCGAACGGATCGGCCACCGACTCGCCCGGCGTGCTGTCGGGCAACGTCATTCAGGCGCCCGTGCACATTCCGGTGAACGTCTGCGGCAACACCGTGAACGTGATCGGGCTGCTCAACCCGGCGGCCGGCAACACATGCGCCAACGGGGGCGCCGGCAGCCACAACGGCGGCGGATCCCACGCGAGCGGGCACACCAGCGGCTCGGGGGGCGTCGGCTCCGGCAACAACGTCCAGGCGCCGGTGGACGTCCCGGTGAACGTCTGCGGCAACACCGTGAACGTGGGCGGACTCGGCAACGCGGCAGTCGGCAACGACTGCGCCAACACCCCGGGCGGCCACACCACCACCCCGCCCGGTGGCGGCCACCAGACGCCGCCTCCCGGCGGTGGGGGTGGTACGACGCCTCCCGGCGGCGGGGGCGGTACCACGCCTCCCGGCGGTGGGGGCGGCACGACGCCCCCCGGTGGAGGTGGCAGCACGCCCCCCGGCACGCCCCAGCAGCCGGGACAGCCCGGTCAGCCGACCAACCCCGGCACACCGCAGCAGCCGGGCGGCGGTGGCTCGCGGCACGTCAACCACCCCGGTGGGCACTTCGTCACCCAGCCCTCGGGCGCCGCGCAGCTCGCCCACACCGGTAGCGACCTGCCCCTCGGCGTCCTCGTCCCCGTGGGTGCGGGAGCGCTGCTCGGCGGAACGCTGCTCTACCGCAGGGCGCGTGCCGGCGCGTAACGGCGCCTGAGGTTGCGCGACGAAGCCCCCACGAGCCACATCGGCACGCGGTGTCACACGCGCACGCGGAACGGAGCGGGGCCCGCCCACGGCGGGGCCCGCTCCGGTTGAGCCGCGTTAGCTCACCACGTGGCGCGCACCAGGCGGATGATACGCCGGCGCCACCGCACCCGGCGGC
>NZ_JBEOZU010000137.1:0-17396 GCF_040298185.1 Streptomyces sp. NPDC001634
GCGCGTGCCCGGCTCCCGGAGAGCTTCGCGGATGCCGGGGTGGCCGGGCTCGCCACAGCCGCGCGCCGGGCCGCCGAGGAGCTCGGTGGCCTCGAGTCGGCCCGCCGCGCCGAGCTGCGACTGGCCGAGCTCGTCAGGGACCGGGCGGACCTGGACCGCGAGGAGCGCGCCGACGAGGCGGTCCTTGAGGACGCCGAGGGCTGGCTCGCCGAGTGGGAGCAGACCCGTGCGGGGCTGCAGGCCCGGATCGACTCCGCCCAGGAGGCCGCCACCCGCGCCGAACAGCTCGCCGTGCAGCGCGAGCCCGCGCAGCAGCGGCTGAACGCGGCACGTCAGCGCGACCAGTTCGCCCGGGACACCGACGCGGCCCAGGCCCAGGCCCTCGCCTCGCGTGAACGCGCGCTGAAGGCCCACGAACGCTGGCTCGACCTCAAGGAGCAGCGCCTCAGGGGCATCGCCGCGGAACTCGCCGCCGGGCTCGTCGACGGCGAACCCTGCGCTGTCTGCGGCGCCACCGGGCACCCCGCGCCCGCGCGGAAGGTCGCCGGACACGTCGGCCGGGAGGCTGAGGAGCAGGCGCTCGCCGTCTACCGGCGCGCCGAGGAGGAGCGCGCCGAGGACGAACGGCGGCTCGGTGTCGTACGCGAGGCACTGGCCGCCGCCACCGCCGAGGCGGGCGACGCGCCCACCGACGAACTGGTCGGGCAGACCGATGAGTTGGAGCGGCTCTATGGCGCCGCGCGGGCGGGCGCAGCACAGCTGCACGCCGCGCAGGAGGAGCTGAGACGGGCCGAGCACGAGCGGGAACGGCGCGCCGCGGCCCAGCAGGAGGCCGCCCTGCGCGGGGCGGCCCGTGTCTCTCGGCGCGACATACTGGACCGCGAACGGGATGCCCTGGAAGCCGAGTTGAACCGCGCCCGGGGCGACGCGGTCAGCGTCTCCGCGCGCGCGGCGCAACTGGAGCGCCGCGCCGCCCTGCTCACCGAGGCCGCCGATGCCGCACGCGCCGCCGAGGACTCCGCGCAGCGGCTCAAGGACGCCGACGCGCGCCTCGCCGACGCGGCCTTCCGAGCCGGTTTCGACACCCCGCAGGCCGCGGCCGCCGCCCTCCTCGACGACGCGGCCCACCGCGAACTGCAACGAAGGCTCGACGCCTGGCAACAGGAGGAGGCCGCCGTGCGCGCGGTCCTCGCCGAGGCCGACACGACGGCCGCCGCCCAGCAGCCGCCCGCCGACCTCCACGGCGCCGAACGGGCCGCCGAGGCCGCGGCCCGCAGACTCCAGGAGGCGGTCTCCGCCCAGGACGCGGCGACCGGCCGCTGCACCGCACTCGACCGGCTGTCCGCACGCGTGACCGCCTCCGTACGACGGCTGGCGCCGCTGCGCGACGAGTACGACCGGGTGGCCCGGCTGGCGTCGCTGGCGGCCGGCACCTCCGCCGACAACGAACGCAAGATGCGCCTGGAGTCGTACGTTCTCGCCGCCCGCCTCGAACAGGTGGCGGCCGCCGCGACCGTACGACTGCAGCGCATGTCCTCGGGCCGCTACACCCTCGTCCACTCCGACGACCGCTCCGGACGCGGCCGCAGCGGCCTCGGACTGCACGTCGTCGACGCGTGGACCGGGCGGGAGCGCGACACGGCGACCCTCTCCGGCGGCGAGACGTTCTTCGCCTCCCTCGCGCTCGCCCTCGGCCTCGCGGACGTCGTCACCGACGAGGCCGGCGGGGTCCGCCTCGACACCCTCTTCATCGACGAGGGGTTCGGCAGCCTCGACGACCAGACCCTCGACGAGGTCCTCGACGTGCTCGACTCCCTGAGGGAGCGGGACCGCAGCGTGGGCATCGTCAGCCATGTCGCGGATCTGCGGCGGCGCATCCACGCACAGCTGGAGGTCGTCAAGGGCAGGACCGGTTCGGCCGTACGGCAGCGAGGAGCCGGCTGAGGCAGCTCAGCGGCCCAGGGGCGACAGGCAGGTTCAGCGGCCCAGGGGGCGGCGGGGCAGGGGTGAGGAGTACACGACGCTGGTCGTCACCGAGCCCAGCGCGCCGATCTTGCCCGACACCTGCTCCAGATGGCTCATCGAGCGCGCGGCGACCTTGATGACAAAGCAGTCGTCGCCGGTGACGTGGTGCGCCTCGAGGATCTCCGGCGTCGCGGCGACGAGGTCGTGGAACGGCTTGTAGTTGCCGTTCGGGTACCGCAACCGCACGAACGCCAGGATCGGCAGACCCAGGCGCTCCGGATCGACGACCGCCGCGTACCCCTGGATGACGCCTGCCTCCTCCAGCCTCCGGACCCGTTCGGTGACCGCGCTCGCGGACATCGAGACGGCACGGGCCAGCTCGGCATAGCTGGCGCGGCCCTCGCGCTGGAGGACGTCGAGGATGCGCCAGTCGGTGGCGTCCGGGGAATACGCGGTCATTCCCGAGAGATAGCAGGGGAATCATCGGCCGATCAAGGGGTGCGCCGTGGATCGCCCCTTCAGGATGTCGATCAACGACCGTAGATTTCCGGTCATCGAGACCCGCGAGGAAAGGTCAAACCATGAGCAACAGCACGACCGCCGCCGTCAACCCCGTCCTGCGCGTCGCCCCGGCCGCCCCCTCCGAGGCCGCCGCCTACTTCCGTGCCGGCCTCGCCTTCCACGCCGATGTGTCCGACGTCGCCGCCGCGCTCGCCGCCGACGGCGATCCCGGCTTCGTGGTCCTCGACTCACGTTCCACCGCGGCCTGGGACCAGGGCCACATCCCCGGCGCCCTCCACCTGCCCACCGCGCTCATCCCGGAGCAGGCCGGGCAACTCCTCGACAGGTCCGTGCCGGTGGTCACGTACTGCTGGGGGCCCGGCTGCAACGGGGCGACCCGGGCGGCCCTCGCCCTCGCCGAACTCGGCTTCCAGGTCAAGGAGATGCTCGGCGGCTTCGAGTACTGGGTGCGCGAGGGCTTCGCGTACGAGACCTGGGAGGGACGCGAGCGCCGCGCCGCCGACCCGCTGACGGCGCCGCTGGAAACAGGGGACTGCGGCTGCTGACCGTGCCCGCCCACGGCGCGGAAGCTGTGCCTCCGCTGCGGCTTGTGCGTGTAGCTTCTGGGCATGGCCAGATACGCGGATCCAGGTGCGGTCGAGTGGGTGGAGTCGGGCGGCGGGCCGCTCATCGCGGTCCCCGAGGTGGTGCTGCCGTTCTGGGCGGGCGCCGACGGCGACGATCTCTCCTCCGACTACGACCGGGCCTGTGAGGTCGACGGGCACATCGGTCTCCTGCCCGTCGGCGACACCCGCGCCCTGGTCCTCGGTGACGAGCCCGCCTCCACCGCTTTCCTTCCGGAGCACGGCACGTTCGTACGATGGCGCGCCGCGGACTCCGAGGCCGCACTCCTGGCCCGGGTCCCCGAGGCGCTTCAGGCGGCGGAGTGGGAGCCGGCGGTGCAGTGGGACGTACCCGGCGCCGTCGTGCTGTTCGATGCCGCCTGGCCCGGCAACGAGTCCGAGCGCACCGACCATGTGCGCGTGGCGTTCGAACCGGGGCGGTACTCGGTACGGGCGGCGTATGTGGAGCCCGGACCGGAGGTATGGGTGGGGCTCGTACAGGTGCAGAGGACCGGGGGCTGACGGTTCGGGTACGGCCGGGGGAGAGGACCGGGGCTGACGGACCGGCTACCGCCCGCCGGAAGTCCGGAGGCGCCACCGGGCGAGCCGGCATGCGGGGATCGGATACACGGTGGCCCGGCGGCCGACCGCGTACCGCTGCTGCAGACGCTGACGGCCGGACCCACGGGATGACGTGGGCCCGGCCGCTCGCGCGCGGTCAGAGCCGGGACAATTCGTCCACCAGGTCGTCCAGGCCCAGCGCCCCCTGCGAGAGCGCCGCCATGTGCCAGGCCTTCGGGTCGAACGCGTCGCCGTGGCGCTTCCTGGCGTTCTCGCGGCCCAGCAGCCAGGCCCGTTCGCCCAGCTTGTAGCCGATCGCCTGGCCTGCCATCGAGAGGTAGCGGATCAGCTCGCTCTCCACGAAGTCCGCCGGGCGGCTGCTGTGCGCCCCGAAGAACTCCTGCGCCAGCTCCGGAGTCCACCGCTCGCCCGGGTGGAACGGCGAGTCCGCCGGAATCTCCAGCTCCAGATGCATGCCGATGTCGATGATGACGCGCACCGCACGCATCATCTGCGCGTCCAGGTAACCGAGTCGCTGCTCCGGGTCCGTGAGGAAGCCCAGCTCGTCCATCAGGCGCTCCGCGTACAGGGCCCAGCCCTCGCAATTGGCGCTCACACCGCCCACCGTGGCCTGGTAGCGGGAGAGGTCGTCGGCCACGTGCGCCCACTGGGCCAGCTGGAGATGGTGGCCGGGGACGCCCTCGTGGTACCAGGTCGAGACGAGGTCATAGACCGGGAAGCGGGTCTGCCCCATCGTCGGTAGCCAGGTCCGGCCCGGGCGGGAGAAGTCGGCGGACGGCGCCGTGTAGTACGGTGCCGCCGCGCTGCCGGGCGGCGCGATGCACGACTCCACCTTGCGCACCCGCTCGGCGAGTTCGAAGTGCGTTCCGTCCAGCTTCTCGATCGCCTCGTCCATCAGGCCCTGCAACCACGCGCGGACCTCGTCGACACCCTCGATGTGCGTGCCGTGCTCGTCGAGGTGCGCGAGCGCCACCCAGGGGGTCTCGGCGCCGGGCAGGACCTTCTCGGCCTCCGTCTTCATCTCGCCGAGGATGCGGTGGTACTCGGACCAGCCGTATGCGTACGCCTCGTCGAGGTCCAGGTCCGTACCGTTGAAGTAGCGTGCGAAGCGGGCGTAGCGCTCGCGGCCGACCGTGTTCGGCGCGCCCTCGGTGGCCGGCGCATACACGTCGCGGACCCAGTCCCGCAGCTCGACGATGGCCGCCGTCGCCGCACGGGCGGCCTCGTCCAGCTCCGTACGCAGTGACTCGGGCCCCTGGGACGCGAAGTCCTCGAACCAGCCGTGGCCCTCGCCGTCCGTGTCCGACCACTCGGTGAGCTGCTCGATGAAGGTCGCCGTGGGGCGCGGGCCCGCGTACAGCTTGCGCTCCAGGCCGAGGGTGAGCGACTCGCGGTAGCCGCGCAGAGCGGTCGGCACGGCGCGCAGCCGCTCGGCGATCGCCGCCCAGTCCTCGTCCGTCGCCGTGGGGGTGATGGTGAAGACATCGCGCACGGAGTGCACCGGGCTGTGCAGGTTGCTCACGGTCCTGAGGCCTTCGTCGGCCTCGTGCACGGCGAGCTCGGCGGTGAGCCGCTCGCGCAACAGACGTGCGCACCGGCGCTCGATGTCACTGTCCGCGCCCGGTTGGCGCTCCGCCTCGTCGAGCCGCGCTAGGGTCGCCCGCGCCAGCTCCGCGAGCGACTCCTGGCCCGCGGGTGAGGTGTCGGGCAGTTTGCTCGAACTCTCCTTCACACCGAGGTAGGTGCCGGTGACCGGGTCGAGGGCGACGAGGGCGTCGACATAGGCGTCGGCGACCTCCCGGGGCAGGGGGCTCTTCGTGGTCTCTGACATGCGGACCATCCTCATATGGAGACATGGCCCGCGTCACGGGGATTCCGCGCTCGGCTCATACCGGTTCAACCGGTTTCGGCAAGGCGTGTCCGGGCGGCAACAGCGGGCCGCAGTCCCACTGCTGGAAGATCAGCCGGGTCTCCACCCGTGCCACCTCCCGCCGCGCCGTGAACTCGTCGAGCACCAGCCGCTGAAGGTCGGCCATGTCAGCGACCGCGACATGCACCAGATAGTCGTCCGGCCCGGTGAGATGGAAGACCGTTCGGGATTCCGGCAGCGCCCGGATCCGGTCCACGAAGGGCCCCACCAACTCCCGCCGGTGCGGTCTGACCTGCACCGACAGCAGCGCTTCGAGGCCGCGCCCCAGTTTCGCCGGGTCCAGCCGTAGCTGATGGCCGAGAATCACTCCCGAGCGGCGCAGCCTGGTCACCCGGTCGAGACAGGTCGAGGGTGCGACCCCGACCTGTGCCGCGAGCTCGCGGTACGTCGTCCGGGCGTCGTTCTGCAGGAGCCGCAGCAGATGGAGATCCACCGGGTCCAGTACGACAGATTCGGCCATGCGCCGAACGTAACACGGGATTCGGCGTCATGACCCCGGCCGGTGTTCACTCTGCCGTCCATGGATTCCCGTACTCATGACGCGCAGGACGGATTCCCCGTCGAAGGCCTTCCCGCCCGCCGGGCCCTCGCCACCGAGGCCGTGCACGCCGGACGCGAGGACCTCGCCTCGCTGGGGCTGCATGCCCCGCCCCTCGACCTCTCCACGACCTACCCCTCACGGGACAGCCGCGGCGAGGCCGCCCGTATCGACGCCTTCGCCGTAGACGGCGCGGAGCCGGAGGGCCCGCCCGTCTACGGGCGGCTCGGCAATCCCACCGTCGCCCGCTTCGAGACCGCGCTCGCCCGGCTCGAAGGCACCGAGAGTGCCGTCGCCTTCGCGAGCGGTATGGCCGCGCTGAGCGCCGTCCTGCTCGTACGGAACGCGCTCGGTCTGCGCCATGTCGTCGCCGTACGACCGCTGTACGGGTGCAGCGACCATCTGCTGACCGCCGGGCTGCTGGGCTCCGAGGTGACCTGGGTCGACCCGGCGGGCATCGCGGAGGCGCTGCGCCCCGACACCGGCCTCGTCATGGTCGAGTCGCCGGCCAACCCGACGCTCGCGGAACTCGACCTGCGCGCGGTCGCCCACGACTGCGGCTCGGTCCCGCTGCTGGCGGACAACACCTTTGCCACTCCCGTCCTGCAACGCCCCGCCGGGCAGGGGGCGCGACTGGTGCTGCACAGCGCCACGAAGTACCTCGGCGGGCACGGCGATGTGATGGGCGGGGTGGTGGCCTGCGACGAGGAAATGGCGCGCCGGCTGCGTCAGGTGCGCTTCGCGACGGGCGCCGTGCTCCATCCGCTCGCCGGCTATCTGCTGCTGCGCGGGCTGTCGACGCTGCCGATACGGGTCCGGGCCGCGTCCTCCACCGCCGCCGAACTCGCCCGCCGGCTCGCCGCCGACCCGCGGGTCGCCCGCGTCCACTATCCGCGGATCGGTGGCGCGATGATCGCCTTCGAGGTGCACGGCGACCCGCACGCGGTGATCGGCGGGGTCCGGCTGATCACTCCCGCGGTGAGCCTCGGCAGCGTCGACACCCTCATCCAGCACCCTGCGTCGATCAGCCACCGCATCGTCGACGAGACCGACCGCCGGGGTGCCGGGGTGAGCGACCGGTTGCTGCGGCTGTCGGTGGGCCTGGAGGACGTCGAGGACCTGTGGGCCGATCTGGAGGGCGCGTTGGGGGCGGAACATGCCGTGGGCGAGCGGCGGCGGGAGGAGGTTGTGGGGCGGTAGACGGGGGTCCGGGGGTTCGGCGGCCACCGATCGCCCGGCCGCCGCCCCCACCGCACGCAGAACGGCCCGGCGGAGTACGCCGGGCCGTTGCCCACGTCATGGGCGTCGTGCGCGATGGGCGCCCCGTGTCAGTCCTGCGCGCCCCTCCCGCTGCGCTGCTCGCACGCCTCCCCGTAGGGCAGGCGCGAGGCCACCGGGGTCGCGTCCAGCCGGGCCGTGATGACGAGGGTGCCCTCCTCGATCTGGTAGTCGAGGGGCAGTCCGAGGCCGCGCATGGCGGCGACCATGCCCGTGTTGGATGCCTGCGTGACCGCGTAGACGTTCCCGCAGCCCGCCTCGACCGCCATCGTCACAAGACGCCCGAGGAGTTCGCTGCCGACCCCGCGCCGCTGCCAGTCGTCCTCGACGAGCAGCGCGATCTCCGTCTCGTCGCCGTCCCACAGCAGATGACCGAGGCCGACGATCCGGCCTGACGCGGTATGCACCGCCAGGGTCCGTCCGAACCGCGGGCTGAGCAGGTGGTTGAGGTAGCGGTCCGCGTCGCCGACCGGTCCGTGGTAGCGCATCCTCAGCGTGCGGGGCGAGCAGCGGGCGTGCATCTCCTTGGCGGCCTCGAGGTCGGTGGCGTCGGCCCGTCGTACCGTGATCGCATTGCCCTCCGGCAGCGTCAGCACGTCCTGGTTGCGGGGGATGCGCGGACCGAGTCGCGCGTCCAGCTCCACCAGCGCCCGCGCCCGCGCGAACTCCGTCGGCGTGAACGGCAGATACGGCCGCTCGACTGTGATCACCCCGCCCTCCGGCGCCCGTAGACGCATCACCGTGTCCTCCAGGGCGCCCTCGACGGGAGCGTCCTCCTCCGCCCGGCCGGAGCCGGGAGAGACGGCGGGCAGGGAGCGGATGGTGCACCGGCCGAGCAACTGCCGTATTGCGAGCGGCAGTTCCGCCGCGTCCAGGGCGGTGCGGGTGGCCAGGCTGAGGACTCGGGTCGGGGCGTCCACCAGGTCGTGCGCGTCGGCCCGCTCGATCCAGGTCTCGGCGCCGCCGGCCCGCGAGACGGCCCGGGTGATCTCGGCCGCCTCCTGCTGCGCCTGTGCCCGCAGCAGGAATTCGTCGACCGTGCCCTGCGCCAGCGGGTGCGTCTGCAGGCTCAGGATGTCGATCCGCAGTCCCGCCAGCGCCGTGCACAGCGCGGCCAGCGAACCCGGCTCGTCCTTTACTGTCGTCCGCATCCGCCACAGCGCGGTCGGCCCGTCGGCCGCGTCGGTCTCCGACGGCCCGGCCTGCTGTCCCTCGGAGGGCGGCCGGGCGCCGGTATCACTCGTGGGCGGGGCGTGACCGTGGCGGCGTGCCCACCATGTGTGGAAGCCGACCGTCGCGACCAGCGCCACCGCCGACAGCACCAGCAGGGCGGGGCCGTCGGGCCCGTGCCCGACCAGGTCGGCCGTCACGTCCGCCACCGCGACGGCTGTGAACAGCGCGGCGAGTTCGATCACGTCCCGCCGCCAGTGATGCACCGGGCGACCGTGCTTCGCACGCGTCACATCAGATACGTCTCGAGTCATGCAACCACTGTGAAGGCGGGGTGTTGCGTGATCACAAACGCTCTGTGACTGATGGGTAAAGCGTCATTCTGTCCTTTTTGTTGTATTTTTGACAAAGGTTTTGAGCGTCGCCACGTTGCCCGCAACGTGCCTGGTCAGACGGCGCTCTCCCGGGCCAGTGATGCCCGCAGCCGGCGCGCCTGGGTAACGAGCCGGGACGACCCCCCGCGGCCCGCCACCTGTGCCAGATGGGCGACGTCCCCGCGCGCACCGGTCTGCTCGACGCACTCGGCGGCAACCGCCAGCAGATCTCCGAGCCCCCGGGCCGGAGTCGCGGCCGCGCCCGACGCGGGGCTCGCCAGGTCCGCAAGCAGGAGGGGCAGGGCCTCGCGGAGCACCTCCCAGACCGTGGAGTACGCGCCCGTGGCCGATGTCGTGCGTATGGACTCGGCGAGCCGTGACGGCTTCACGGCTCCGTGGCGGATCAACTCGCCGAGGTCCGCCCCGATCCTCCCGGCGTCGAGCTGACCCCGGGCGGCCAGGACGAGCAGCGCGTCCACGGCGCTCAGCCGGTCCTGCGGATGACGCGCGCCGAGGCCGTACGCCACGCACAGATGGACCGCGTCACCCGCCTCACCCTCGGCCTCGGCAAGGAACGGCAGTACGGCCGCACCGCCGCGCGTGTCGTCCACCGCGACTGCCGACACATCGCGCAGCACGCGAGCGGCGGCCAGTTCCCGCCGCCCCGGCACCACGGCGAGCCAGTACCGGTGCTGGTCCCTGTCCCAGTGGGAGCAGTACCAGTTGTCCGTGTAGACGGAGAGGGGGCGGCCCAACCGCTGGAACTCCGCCGGGAACCCGTCCTGCAGCTCCGGGAGTTCAGCGAGCTCGACGAGGATGCGCGCGCCCGCGGTCCGCCGCCGCTGTGCCGGCAGGAGGGGCCCTTGGGCGGTGAGCCAACGGGCCAGCCGGTCGCCCTCCGCGGTGCCGAGGGCCGCCGCCATCTGCGCGGCCGTCGAGGCAGCCGGCCGGTCGTCGCGCCGCACGCGCAGCAGGGCCTGGGCGAAGTCGGCCGCGCCGGGCCGGGCGTCCAGCCGCCGGTAGGTGTCGAGGCGCGCCACCAGCTCGTCCGGCTCCAGCAAACCGGTGTCCCAGGTGGGCGTGGCGAGCAGGAACGGCAGCCGTTCCTCCGTGCGCAGCCGGTACGCCACCTCCCACAGGCGGGCGTCGAAGGCGCGGGAGAGCCCGCTGTGCACGCACCCGCGCTCCGTGCTCCCCTGGCGGGCTGCTGCCTGCAGCGTCCCGATGCGGACCCGTCCGAACAGGGCGGCGAGGACGACCTCCAGTCCGAAGGGATCGTCGCGGAAGAAATCGTCCGCCTTGAAGTGCTGTGGTTCGGCCTCGATCCACCAGCGCCGCGCCAGCACCGGCTCCAGAGCCTCCACCAGCGCCGCCCGGTCCCGGTGGGCATGTCGCACCAGGCCGTCCAGCGTCCGCTCGAACGCCGTCACCTCACCGCCCGAGGCCGGCAATGCCCCGACTTCCTCGGCCAGTTCGGCAGCCGATTCCGGGGCAGGGGCAAGCCGGGCCGGAACCGGGACCGGCGGCAGCAGTTCCTCGTAGGGCTCGGCCTCGGCCAGATCCCCGACCGTCTCCGCGCCGAGGAGCCGCGCCGCACGATCCCGCAAGCCGGGCACCAACTGGACGGCGGCCTGGGTGAGTTCGGCCCGTACGTCCACACCGTCGAGCGCGGCCTCATGACGCTCCACGAGCTTGAGCGCCCGTTCCTGCACATCCGAGTCCTCGTGCCCGAACGCCTGCGCCACCGCGGGCAGCAGCTCGGGCGCGGCGCCCGGATCGCGTCGCAGGACCTTGCCCAGCAGGACGAACTGGGCCCGTACGAGTTTCTTCTCCGGACGGAACAGGACGCCCTCGGACATCTCCACGAGCCGGCGCACCGTCATCTCGCCGTCCAGGGCGAGGGACGCCAGCACCGACTGGGCATGCGACGCCACCGTCGAGGGTGCGCCGGCGGTCAGGGCCAGCCAGTCGGCCGTGTGCTCCTTCTGCTCGTCCCGGGTGAGCTCGAGCGAGACCAGCAGGCTCAGGAACACCCGCAGGTCGGCCGGGGAACCGCCCCGCAGCAACCGGGCCACGCAGGCGCCGACCATGGCACCGCGTTCGAGGACGCCCTCCTGGGTGAGCTGTGCGAGCGCGGTCGTCCAGCTGTAGGGCCCCTTGCCATAGTGCCATTCCCAGAGGGTGCCGAGGTCGCCCGCTTCGAAGAGAGCCGCGACGAGCTCGGGCAGATGAGGGTCCTTGCGCAGCCGGTCGACCAGCGTCCCGCTGCGAAACTGCGTGGCGATGTGGCGCATCCAGCCCTGCACGTAGGCGTCCGTCGTGGGCACCGCGCAGCCGGAGAGCCGCACGAGACCCGCCATGAGGGCGTACGGCACATCGGACGAGACCGGGCGCGCGGCCAACCGGTGCGTCACATCCGCGAGCCAAGCGGGCTCACGGTCGCCGAGCACATCGAGCAGTACGGAGGTCGGGGCCGGTGACCAGCGCAGATCGGCCCCGGCGAGCCAGGTGGCCACGGCGGCGGCCCCTGTCTGGCAGGCCGCGCCCGCAGCGTGCAGCGCGGGATACGCGCGACGGGACCGGTTCTCCCAGGGCGCCTTCCGCAACTCGACGCGCAGCTGCTTCAACTCAGGGAAATGCACGCGCCGTTCGGGGTCCGGCATCCCATCGAGGAGGCTCACCACCTCCGCCGTCCGGCCCGCCCGTACCGCCTCCACCAGTGAACTCATCGCGCGCCCCCGTCGATCCGAACCGTCCCCCGCTTCACCCGCGCCCCGCGGCGCACCATCCGCACCGCCAGGGCGTGCTTGCACGGCCCGCGTCCCCCGCGGTACCTGGCCCACCACGGACACGAGCAGCTCAGCCGCCCCGCCTCCTCGCGGACCCGGTGCACATGACCGTCCTCCGCGGTCACCGTCCCCAGCGCCCCCGCCACGGACACCGCACCCGCCTCCACCAGGGCGCGTGCCGACCGGAGCCGGGGATTGTGCCGCTCCACGCGCTCCGCGTCGTAGGGCAGTTCACGGTGGAAGTACGCCGCCTCCGCCGTGTCGTACCCCACGCGTCCCGAGGTGCCGAGGCGAACCAGAGCCGCGCGCACCCGCTCAGCCGGCAGCCCGGACGCGGCGGCGAGCTCTGTCACCTCGACACGCGGCTCCCACGCCAGGAGCACGGCGATCAACTCCGCGTCCCCGGCCGCCTCGTCGGTGGCGAGGGCGTCCAGCACCCCGCCCTCGCCCGAGAAGCCTCGTGCGGCCTCCGGCGACAGCGTGAGCGTCAGCCGCATACCGGGCAGAACGACCTCCCAGGCACTGGCCGCCGCCGGGGCGCCCATGAACGGCGGGCCGTACACCCGAAGCGCCGTCGCATGGCGCAGCACCCGCTGCAGTGCGACCAGCCGCTCCGGCCCCGGCAGGCACACCGCCCCGGGCACCGGCCGCGTCGTCGGCCGCAGCCCGCGTCCCGCCGTCACCACCCACTGCGCGCCCCGGGACGCCCCGCGCGCGGTGCCCCGCGGCAGCGAGCGCAGAAACCGCACGGCCTCGGCCGCGGGCAGCTCGGCCCGCAGGTCGAAGCCGACCGCGATCACCTGGGCCTCGGCGAAACCACGCAGCCAGCGGTCCGGCAGCGGCACCTTCTTCTCGACCACAGGCCCGTCCAGGGTCGTGACCGCCATCTCGTCCGGACCGACCCGCAGATGCAGCGGATCGTCCGTGCCGATCCGCGACAGCGCCTCGCGCAAGGGGTTGTTGACGTCCACATTGGTCGTGCCGTGGCCCACCTCACCGCCGTCCAGGCCCGCGGCCAGGACGTCCAGGCGGGCGTACACGCCGCCGCAGCCCGAGAACGACTCGAAGCGGAGCCGGTCGCCGTTGCCCGTGACCACCGGGTCCAGGGACGCGCGCAGCTGCTGCTGGTGGTAGCGGGCCGCCGCCACGTCCGCGACCGCCAGCAGCCCCGCGGACGCCACCTGAGGATGCGTCAGGAAACCCGCGAAGAACCGCGGATGGTCCTCGATCCCCGCGGGTATCGCTCCGCGCGAGGTCTCGAGTCCGAGCCGCCGTCCGCCCGGTGCGGACTCCAGCACGGAGGGTCGGGTGTAGGCCACGGCCTGCAGAGATCGCGTCATGTGAAAAACCGTAGAGGCGACCACTGACAATCGGCCTGACCTGCAGAAACTCCGCGGTGTGGGGGTCGGCGACAGACGGAACGCCGCGCACCGGGGGATGACTCCGGTGCGCGGCGTGGTGACCGAGGGTACGCGAGCCGGGGGCAGATCGTGGAACCGGCGTCGCGGCCGCGGCCACCCACGTCGGCAATCCGCCTGGATCGCAAGCGAGTTACTGCCCGACGCGCCCCGGCTGCAGCACCTGCGTGAACAGCACGGTCCCGTCCTGCTCGCGCAGCCGGACCGTCAGCTCCCCGCTGTCTCCGTCGATGTCGACCTCACCGAAGAACTGGTAACCGCCCGCGGGGGAGACGTTCGGTGTCGTCGGCGCCTTCACGAACACCCGCTCCGGCCCGAATGTGTTGTCGAGGGCGTTCGCCGGGAACGCACCGGCGTTGAGCGGGCCCGAGACGAACTCCCAGAATGGTTCGAAGTCGGTGAAGGCGGCCCGCGAGGGCTGGTAGTGCTGGGCCGATGTGTGGTGGACGTCGGCCGTCAGCCACACCGTGCCCGTGATCTTCCGGTGTTTGATGAACCGCAGCAGCTCCGCGATCTGCAGCTCACGTCCGAGCGGCGCGCCCGGGTCGCCCTGCGCGACGGCCTCGAAGTTGGGCTTGCTCTCCATGGGGTCCGGCACGACCAGGCCCAGCGGCATGTCCGCGGCGATCACCTTCCACACCGCGCGCGAACGCGCGAGCTCCCGCTTGAGCCACTCCAGCTGCTCGGCGCCGAGGATGCCCTGCGGGTCGACGGTCTGGTTGTCGGGCGAGTTGGCGTTGCGGTAGGTGCGCATGTCGAGGACGAAGACGTCCAGCAGGGGACCGTGGCGCATGACCCGGTACACCCGGCCGTTCTTGTCGCCCGGCGCCAGCGTCGAGATCGGGAAGTACTCGCTGAACGCACGCCGGGCGCGGGCGGCGAGCACGTCGATGCTCTTCTCGGTGTAGCGGGTGTCGGAGGAGGCGATCACCTCGCCGGGGTACCAGTTGTTGCGGACCTCGTGGTCGTCCCACTGGATGATGGACGGCACCTGGGCGTTGAACCGCTTGAGGTTCTCGTCCAGCAGGTTGTAACGGAAGTTGCCGCGGTACTCGGCCAGGGTCTCGGCGACCTTGGACTTCTCCTCGGTGGTGATGTTCCGCCAGGTGCTGCCGTCGGGCAGGGCCTGGGTCGCCGAGATCGGCCCGTCGGCGTAGATGTTGTCGCCGCTGCAGATGAAGAAGTCGGGGTCGAGCTTCGCCATGGCGTTGTAGATCGTGTAACCGCTGAAGTCCGGGTTGATGCCCCAGCCCTGGCCCGCCAGGTCGCCCGACCACAGGAAGCGCACCCCGCGGCGTCGCCCGAGCGGCGTCGTGCGGAAGGTGCCGGTCACGGGCTCACCGGTGCGCCGAGGGTCGTCCGGGTCGGCCAGGAGCACGCGGTAGTGGATCTGCTCGCCCGCCGGCAGCCCGCGCAGCGACGTGGTGCCCGTGAAGTCCGTGTCCGCGCCCAGCAGCGGACCCTCCCATCTGCGCGGGTTGCGGAACGACTCCGTCGCCGCGGTCTCCACGATCATCCGGGCGGGGCGGTCGGAGCGTACCCAGACAAGACCGGAGTGGGCGGTCACATCTCCGGCCTGGACGCCCCATCCCGCCTTCGGACGCCCCGACAGAGCGAACGCCGGTGCCGCGCCGAGCGCGGTGGGCAGAGTCAGGGCCGCCGACGCGGCCAGGGAGCCGCGCAGGACGCTGCGGCGGCCGGGGAAGGGACGGTGTGACATGGAGCGCCTCCAGGGACGGGTTCCGGCCAATGGGCACTGTCACAACTACTGGTGCGCCGCAGCGCACACGGAAACCACAAGTGAACAACTGACCGCGGCGACACGGGGAGCTCGGTCGCGCTTCACGCGCGTGTGGCGTCCGCCATCACCCGTACGCCCTCCCGGATCCGCGCGGGCGACAGATGCCCGTACCCGATGACCAGCCGTACACCGTCGCCGGCCGACGCGCCGTACGCGGCCAGCGGGCGCACCGCCACCCGGGCCGCGGCCGCCCGCTCCAGAAAGCGGTCGAGTGGTCCGTGCCGCCCGGGCAGACGCGCGATGACATGCAGACCGGCCGCGATCCCGGACACCTCGACCCCGGGAAAGTGCTCCTCCAAGGCCGACACCAGGACGTCGCGGCGCTCCTTGTAGGCGCGCTGGCAGCGGCGCAGATGCCGGTCGTAGTCGCCGCGCTCCACGAACCTGGCCAGCAGCGCCTGGTCGACGACCGGGTGCCCGAGGTCCATGGTCCGCTTGCGCTCGACGACCTCCTCGGCGAACGCCTGAGGGACGAGCAGCCAGCCGAGCCGCAGCCCCGGGGCGAGCGACTTGCTGACCGACCCCGTGTACGCGACGTGTTCGGGGTCGAGCCCCTGCAGCGCACCCACCGGGGCGCGGTCGTAGCGGAAGTCCCCGTCGTAGTCGTCCTCGATCACGAGCCCGTCCACCGAGCGCGCCCAGTCCAGCAGTGCGGCGCGGCGCCGTGCGGAGTACGCGATCCCGGAGGGGAACTGATGGGCGGGTGTTGTCACTACGGCCCGGACCTGGGCCTCGCGCAGGGGCCCCATTGCCGGCCCCTCCTCGTCCAGAGGCAGTGGCACGGCACCGATGCCGGCGGAGGCGTACAGGGCGCCGTGGTCGGGGCTGCCCGGGTCCTCGACGCCGACGGTGCGCACCCCGCGCGCGTGGAGCACGCAGCCCAGCAGCGTGATCGCCTGGGCCACTCCGGAGACGACCACGATCCGCTCCGGGTCGGCGACCACACCCCTGCGCCGCGCCAGCAGTCCGGCGAGCGCGGTCCGCAGGCGGGGCAGCCCGCGTGGGTCCGGATAGCCCAGGGCGGAGTGGGGGAGTTCGGCCAGCACGCCGCGGTGGGCTGCGGCCCATGCCGCGCGCGGGAACAGCGACAGATCCGGTGTTCCGGGCAGGAAGTCGGCGCGGGCGCCGAGGGAGCGCGGTGCGAGGTCACGCGCGCCCGGGTGGGCCGCCCGTACCGCGCCGCCCACCCAGGTCCCTGCGCCCCGGCTGCTGCGGAGGTATCCCTCGGCGGTCAGTTGCTCGTACGCCTCCGTCACCAGTCCTCGCGACACGCCGAGGTCGGCGGCGAGTTCACGGGTCGACGGCAGCCGGGTGCCCGCCGCGAGCCGACCGGAACGGACCGCCTCCCGCAGCGCGGCCTGCAATGTTCGCCCACGCGCGCGTGCCGGTGCCTGGGCGGCCGGAAGCAGCACCTCCCAGGCGGCGGCCCAGGACGCCGGCCCATCCGGTGCGGAGCGCGCCTGCCCGGGCGTCGCCCCCGAATTGGTCCCCGATGACGTCATGAAAGTGGACCTTAAACGGGACCGCCGCTCTCCCTAGCGTCGCCTGCATGAACGCCACCACTGCCCGCGGGGCCCTGCTCGCCGCCCTCGCCTGCGTCCTCGTCGGAGGCTCCTTCACCGCCAACAGCGTCCTGGGCCACTACCCGTACGCGGGCGGCCAGTTCCTGCGCTAAGGCCTGGCCTGTCTGCTGCTCCTTCCCTTGGTCAGGGGTGGCACGGTGGCCCTGCGCCGTCTGCGGCCGGGCCAGTGGCTGCGTCTCTCCCTGCTCGCCGCGGTCGGGATGGTGGGGTTCAACCTCGCGGTGATCGCCGCCGAGCGCTCCGCGGAGCCGGCGGTTCCGGGGGTCTTCGTGGGGTGCGCCCCGGTGGTCGTCGCGGTCGTCGTGCCGCTCCTGGAGGGGCGACGGCCCCAGCGGCGCGTGCTGTACGGGGCATCGCTGGTGGCGGTCGGCGCCTTCGCGGTCCAGGGCTGGGGGCGTACGGACGGCGCCGGAATCGGCTTGTCCGTGTGCGCGCTCGCCGGTGAGGTCGGTTTCGCCGTGCTCGCCGTGCCCGTGCTGCGGCCGTTGGGGCCGAGGCTGCTGTCGGCCACCGTCTGCGGGATCGCCGCGGCGGAGTCGGCGGCGGCCGGGCTGCTCATGGACGGCGCCGACTGGCTGCGGGTACCGGACCGCACGGAGGCCGCCGCGCTGCTGTGGCAGGCGGCGGTCGTCACGGTCGTCGGCTTCGTGTGCTGGTACATGGGCATGCAGCGCATCGGCGCGGAGCGTGCCACCCTCTTCTCCGGCCTCATCCCGGTCGCCGCCGCCTGCACGGCGCCTGTCGTCGGCACCGGCGCGTACGGGGCCGCTCAAGCGGCTGGAAGCGCGCTGGTCGGCGCCGGAGTGGCCCTGGGCTCGGGCGCGTTGAGCCTGGGACGCCGACC
>NZ_JBEOZU010000138.1:0-16907 GCF_040298185.1 Streptomyces sp. NPDC001634
GTCGTGGTCGGGGTCAACCGCTTCCAGCTGGACGAGGAAGAGCCCTACGAACCGCTGCGCGTCGACCCCGCCATCGAGACCCAGCAGGCCGAACGCCTCGCCAAGCTGCGCGCGGAGCGCGACCAGGTAGCGGTGGACACGGCCCTCGCGGACCTGAAGAAGGCGGCGGAGGGCACGGACAACGTGCTGTACCCGATGAAGGAGGCCTTGCGCGCCCGGGCGACGGTGGGTGAGGTGTGCAATGCGTTGCGGGAGGTTTGGGGGACTTACGTGCCGAGCGACGCGTTCTGACCTGGGTGATTCCTCCGAATGGGTGATCGGGGGCGGAAATCGCCCGTCCCCGGTTACGCTCGTGGAGGGTGTTCCCGGAAGGAGGGTGCCGTGGCTGTGATGCTGCACGAGTCGTCGCTTGCCGATGCTGCCGACCGGCTCTGGGAGGAACTGCCCGGGCACCGGGTGGAGATCCTCAACGGGAGCATTGTCGTGACACCACCGCCGGATGGCCCGCATCAGGAGACGTGCTTCGAAGTCGGCTACGCGTTCAAGCAGGCTGGAGGCTGGGAAGCCGGACTCAAGGCAGTTGCGGGCATCGGCCTCTGGCTTCCCACGGGGCCTGACGATTACGCCGTGCCGGATGTGTCCATCGTGGAGGCCGACTACAAGGACGCGGTGGTCGAGAAGAATTGCTACGCGCCGCACGTCTTCCGATTGGTCCTGGAGGTGACATCCACCAACTGGGCCATCGATCTGCTCATCAAGGCTGAAACCTATGCCAAGGCAGGCGTCAAGTCGTACGTCATCGTGGACCGAAGGCACGACGAAGTTCTGGTTCACACGGAGCCTGAAGACGGCAAGTACCAGACGGTAACGTCCTACAAGCGCGGCACCACAGTCCCGCTGCCCGAATGCGTAGGTGTCGCTCTCGAACTCTCCGTCGACGCCCTCCTCGACGGCGACGACTGACCGTCTCGCCCCCCGAAACCCGGAATCGGAGTGTCGTACCCCCGTGCGACACTCCTTCCCATGTTCGGCGTCATCGATCTCCCCACCTACCTGGCAGGACTCGTCCTCATCGTCCTGCTCCCCGGCCCCAACTCCCTCTACGTCCTCTCCGTCGCCGCCCGGCACGGCGTGCGGACCGGGTACACCGCCGCGGCCGGGGTCTGGTGCGGGGACACGGTGCTGATGACGCTGTCCGCGGCCGGAGTCGCCTCGCTGCTCAAGGCGAACGCCGTGCTGTTCGGGATCGTGAAGTACGCCGGGGCCGGTTATCTGACGTGGCTCGCGTTCGGGATGCTGCGGGCCGCATGGGGGATGTGGCGGACCCGGCGGGAGAGGACCGTGGAGGAGGCGGCCCCGGCCGCCGCCACCGTCGCCGAGGAGCGGCCCTACCGTCGCGCCCTCGTCATCAGTCTGTTCAACCCCAAGGCGATCCTCTTCTTCGTCGCCTTCTTCGTGCAGTTCGTCGACCCGGGGTACGCCTACCCGGCGCTCTCCTTCGTCGTCCTCGGCGCCTTCGCCCAGCTCGCCAGCTTCCTGTACCTCAGCGCCCTGATATTCAGCGGTACGCGCCTGGCAGAGGCCTTCCGCCGGCGCAAGCGGCTGTCGGCGGGAGCCACCTCCGCTGCGGGCGTCCTCTTCCTGGGCTTCGCGGTGAAGCTGTCGCTGGCAAGCGCCTGACGCCTTACGGGGCCACGCAGGCACCGACCCGCCCCGCATACCCGGCGAGCCCCTCCGCCGTCTCGCCCGCCCACCCCACACAGCCGTCCGGGCGGATCAGGAAGATCCCCGTGCCGTACGCCTCGTACGCGGGATCCGGACCGTGGGCAGGGCGAACGGCGGCAACTCCGCGTCCGTGCCGACCGCCGGCAGCATCCGGTGCGGGCCCGGTACGCGTCGAAGAGGCGTACCCCGTCCACCGTGCCGTCCGGGGCACGGTCGCCCGCGCGAACCGGGCCGGGGTTCGTCCGCGTCTCCTCCGTGCGCGACGAGTTCCGGTGGCCGAGCCCGAGCTGCCGGGTCGCCTCACCGCGGCGGGTCTCCCCGCGGTGGACGCTCGTGGACAGGCCGAGCATGTCCGCCGCGATCGGGCGGCGCTCCTCCTCGTATGTGTCGAGGAGTGCCTCCGCAGCTTCGCCCTGCAGCACCGCGCCCGGTTCCAGCCCAGGTTGTACGCGTCCTGGATGCTGGTGTCCGGTCCCTGGCCGCCCGCCGGTGAGTGGATGTGCGTCGCGTCCCCGGCGAGTCTTCAGCGGCTCCCGCTTCACGGGCCTGGACCACGCCGCCGACATGGAGGCAAACCTGCGCACCCTGCTCGACGCCGGTTTCACGCTCTCCCAGGCGGTGCGCGCGGCGTCCACGGCGTACTCGTCCACCTTCGGCTTCGTCACCGAGGAGCAGGGCGTCCAGCCGCTGCCGGACGAGCGCCGCGACGGCTACGACGTCGAGGTACGCGCCCGGCGCATGGCCGACCTCCCACTGGCGGCGGCCACCAGACGAACAGATATTCGAGGGCTACGACGAGGGTTTCGAGGAGGGGCTGCGCCTCGTGATCGCGGGGATCGAGGCGCGGTACCGGAGGTGAGTGCCGCGGCCTCGATCAGCCCTTAAGCCCCTCAGTCGGCTCAGCCCGTACGCCTGCCGCTCCGCGCCCGGCGTATCGCCCGCGTGACCACGGGCGGCAGCAGGTCCACGGCGACACGGCGCGGCATGCTTCCATGCCGGGAGGGCGCGGGCCGGGACGGCGGTTGCACGGCGACGGCGGGCTGCTCGGGTTCTTCCGCCGGCGGTTGGTAGTGCCGCGAGTGCGGAAAGGCCGGTGCCGCCATTCCCTTGCCCTTCAGCCGGATGATCCGGTGGCCCGCCGCGACCTCCACGCTCACCGTGCAGTCCTCGCGTGCCTCCACCATCTCCAGCAGGGCCTCCTGGACGGCCCCGGGGTCGTCCCACGTGCCGTACAGCTTCTGGCTGCTGAGGCAGATGGGGTTCAGGCCGCGGTTGAGCACGGCCTCCCAGGCGGCGATGGAGACGCCCGGTGTGTGCTCCGAGCGGAAGTCGTCGAGGGCGACGATGCCGTTCGGCAGCAGGGCCTCGTGCGCCGCCCCGATGTCGTCGCGTACGTGCTCGTACAGGTGCGAACCGTCCACGTGCACGAACCGGCAGGACCGGGGTGCCACTTCGGCCGGAACCATGGAGCTGGGCCCCTGGATCACCCGCGGCAGCTCGTCGTGGAAGGAGAGGTAGTTGCGCTCGAAGGCCTCCCGCGTCAGGGCGGAGTAGGACTTCGCCGTCTCGGCCTGGTTGGCGTCGTCCGGCGCGTCGCCCTCGAACAGGTCGCAGACCGTGTACGCCTCGCCCTCCTGGAGGTGACGGCCGAGGAAGATGGCCGACTTGCCCATGAAGACCCCGACCTCCAGCAGGTCACCCCGCGTCCCCGCGTTCTCCTGCCGGGTCAGGAACCAGTCGAAGAGCATCTGGTCGAGAGCGGGGAACCAGCCCCGGACGTCGTCGAGTCGCTGGGGCGGTCGGAACGTGTCTGCTATGGCGGTCATGAGGACAGAGCACTCCCTTGTGCGAACGAACCTGTGGAACGAACCTGTGAGGAAACTGTCCAGCACCTGCCCGGAGAGGCCCGCCCAAACGTGCGGCAAGGTGAACGGCAGGCCAACTCGCGTGGTGCCGGTCAGAGCCGTGCGTTGGACAGCGCCGTGCGCAGCTTCGGCGTGAAGCGCTCCTCCACGAACCGGTTCAGCAGCCAGGCCAGCAGCAGCATGGCGGCGACGGTCAGCAGGACGGTGCCGTAGGGCGGGATGCCGAGGCCCCGGTGCAGGACGTAGATGACGACCCAGCCGAGGTGCTCGTGGACCAGGTAGAAGGGGTACGTCAGCGCGCCGGCCACCGTCAGCCAGCGCCAGTTCGCCCAGTTCAGCCAGCCCAGCGCGATCGCGGCGACGGCGACGAAGCCGAGGGTGACGATCAGCATGATCCCCCAGGGGCTGCGGTAGGAGAAGGCGTGCGGGCCGGCCGGGTGCCACAGGCTCTGGACCGCGTAGTGCTGGCCGATCAGCCAGTTCACCGCCACGATGCCCCAGGCGTAGGCGTCGCGCCGGTCGCGGTGGACCAGGTACAGGCCGACGCCGCCGATGAAGAAGTGCGCGTACTCCGGCATCAGCACGATGTCGAGCAGCGGCATCTTGGCGCCGTGCGCGATGACCGCCGCGAGCGTCCAGCCGGCGCAGAACATGATCACGCGCCGCCGGTTCGCGCCCGGCAGCACGATGCACAGGGCGAACAGCGCGTAGAAGCGGACCTCGGCCCACAGCGTCCAGCACACGCCCAGCACCCTGTGCACGCCGAGCGGCATCTGGAACATCGTCAGGTTGACCAGGAATTCGCTCGGCGAGACGGTCTTGTACGCGACCATCGGCAGCGCGAACACCGCCGTGACGAGGATGACGGCCGCCCAGTACGCGGGCAGCAGCCGGGAGGCGCGGGAGGCGAAGAACGAGCGCAGCGGGCGGCCCCAGCCGCTCATGCAGATGACGAAGCCACTGATCACGAAGAACACCTGGACGCCCAGGCACCCGTAGGAGAACAGCGTGTGCATCGTGGGAAAGATGTGCTTGGGATTCTGTCCCCAGGCCCGCGCGACGTCGCCGTCCCGGCCGCCGTAGTGGTACGCCGCCACCATCAGCGCCGCGATCAGCCGCAGCCCGTCCAGGGCGCGCAGCCGGTTCTCCCGGGGCTTGGCGGGCTGCTGCGGGCCGGGCGTGCCGGCAGGCAGGACGGCGCGGACGGTGGTGCCCGTTGAGGTCCCTCGGGTGTCCGCGGGAGTGTCGATCACAGGGTTCCCCTCGATGGGACTCAGCTGGACCACAGCACATTAGTCCGATAGTCGGGGAATCCTGCGCCGTCGAAAAGGGTCTTCGTCAGTGCGTTCACAGGAGTTCATCTGCTTGTGGTTTGCGCGTTCGGGACGGTTCGGGAGGTGGCAAAGGAGCGGGGAAAGGCAGCGGGGCCGGCTCGTGGTGACGCGGCCCCGCTCCTTCGGTTTCCGTCAGTTCGTGCCTTCGCGGGTCATCGCCCGCTTGAGCAGGCGCGCCCGCTTGGCCATGCGCCGTACGGTCGCGTTGCGCGGGATGAAGGCGAGCTGCGCCGGGACCGCGCCCGGCAGCGCCAGCGAGGTGAGGCGCCTGCGCTTGAAGTAGCGCCAGGTGTGCGGGTTCAGGTGCTTCGACAGGTACTGCTCGGCGGCCGGGCGCAGATCCGGGTAGATCTTCGGCTGCATCGCGAAGCCCACGGCCCGTACGAGTTCGTTGAGGGCCTGAACGTCCATGCTCCGGCGCTGGTCGGCGACCGCCTTGCGGGCCGTCAGCTCGGGCAGCAGCGCGTCGACGATCGTGACCGGGACGCGGTTGCTGTTCTCGTACGGCGCCAGACGCTCCAGGAGGGCCTCGGTGCCGATACGGGCGACCGGCAGGCCGTAGAGCGCGGAGGCCGTGAGCAGGGCGGTGGAGAAGCAGCCCACGACCAGCGCCGGACGCATGCGCTGGTAGAGGACCTCGGCGAGGACCGGAGTGTCGAGCACGGTCAGGTCGACGCCCAGCCTCTCGGCCTCGTTCTCCAGGGCGCGCGACCAGCGGGCCGGCGCCGAGGGGTGCGGCTTGAACACCACGCTCCGGTGGCCGAGCTCGACGGCGCCCTTCAGCATCCGTACGTGGAGGTCCTCCTCCTGCTCGGCGGTGAGGATTTCGAGCGCGGAGAGGTACTGGCCGAGCAGCAGCGCCGGGGACTCGAGGGCCGGCAGCGCTTCACCGGTGTCCTCCAGTTCGGCGAGGACCTTGCAGAACGCGTCCGTCGGCACGATCTCCGGCTCGACCCCGAACTCGGTGAGCAGCAGCGGTGTGAGACCCGGCACCAGGTCCAGGTGGAGCAGCCGGTCCACCCGGGTGCCGACCAGCGGGTCGATCTTGTTGCGGGTGGGGCCGTAGCTCATCAGGCCGTCCGCGTACACGGTGACGGGCGCGCCGGTGAAGATCTGCGAGAAGCCGAGCGCCGGGTTGACCTGGATCGACTCGACGACCAGTTCGATGTCGTCGTCGCCGAGGTTCCACAGGAGCCTGAGGTGCCGCTCCCACAGCGGTACGTCGTCCAGGCGCGGGGCCCAGCCGCCGGGGTGGAAGGGGGAGATGGTCTCGTTCCAGGAGATCACCTCGTCGAAGCGGCTGCGCAGGTGCTCGAAGCCGGGCGCCTCGTCGAGGCCGGGTGTCGTCTCGGGCGTCGCCGCGTTGTTGGAGACGAGCAGGATGCGCCGGTCGGAGGGTGCGAAGCACTCGCTGTCCAGTGCCGCGGCCAGGGTCGCCGTGCCGTACAGCGTCGACGCCATGAAGATCTGCGTCGTCACGCGGCCACCCCCGCGGAAGCGGGACGGCGGCGCAGTCGGCGCAGGCGAGAGGCTCGCTCGAAGTCCATGGAGTCGAGGGCGTCTTCGAGCACGTCCTGCGGCATGCGCCGCAGCGCGACAGCACTCATCGACTTCAGTTTCCGTGCCACCGCGGGCTCGAACCTTTCGATGGATCCCAGATGATGAGAAATGATTGCGCAATATGTGCGAACGGCCTTGGGGAGGAGTTTATCCGCGTCCTGGTCCCCGGCGGTTTCGGCCACTACCTGGTCGAACGCACGAATGAAGTCCAGTTGCCGTACATCGCCGATCTGGGTGAGCGAGGAGGCGACTCCGCGCCGGTAGTAGACGCCCAGCAGTCCCACCGCGGCGAAGGATTCCGCCTCCCGGTGCAGCTTCCAGATCCACGGACGGTCCTCGGCCGTGCGCAGTCCGTGGGTGAAGTGCAGCAGTCCACGGTCGACCAGCCGGCGGTGGTAGACGCCCGCCCACGCGTACGCGTAGTCGACGGAGGTGGAGCGGTCGGCGGGCAGGATCGCGTCGCGCGGCTTCATCACCACACCGCGCCGACCGTGCGGCACCCGGAAGATGGCGCGGGCCCGCCCGGTGCACTGGACATGATCGGTGCGGACGAAATCGCACCCCAACTCCTCAATGGCAGAGACGAGTTGGGGATAGTAACCGGGGGCGAGCCAGTCGTCCCCGTCGAGGAACGTGAGGTACTCGCCGCGCGCCTTGTCGATTCCGGTGTTACGCGCGGTCGCCAGTCCTCCGTTCTGTTCGTGCCGGACATACACCGCGCCTGGCAGCTCGCGCTCCGCGCGCGCGAGGATGTCCGGGGTCTCGTCGCGCGAGCAGTCGTCGACGAGAATGAATTCGAAGTCCTCACGCGCGTTCGCACGCAGGCTCTTCAGGGTGTCGGGCGCGTATTGCTGCACGTTGTAGAACGGCACGATGACGGAGAGCTTGACCACGCCTGTGACGTTAGGCGGCGGCCCGGCATTCGTCTTGACCGTCGGCTTGATGTCAGGTGAACGACGCGTGGCGGAATAGTGAACCCAGCTGTTTCATGGGCGTTTCACGGCCTGATTCGCCATTCGGTGAAGTGCTGTTAACCCTTTGTTGTATTCCGGTTGGGCTGGGCATCGGAATCGCTTCCTAGCGTCTTCGGCGTGCCTGCAAGTACCGCGAAGTCCCTTCGGGTCGCCGTCCTAGCCGATTCCGACACCCGGTGGAAATGGGGTGCGCTCACCGCCAACCGCATTTCGCCGACGGAATTCACAGAGTCCAACGAACCGGCAGAAACCTCCGATAAAACAGCCGATCCGGACATTCGGCTCGACGGCTTCCTGTTGCGGGGCCGTGCCACCCCCACCGCCCGCCAGCTCAAAGAGGTCGGCGTCCGCGCGGACTCCCTCCGCGAGGTCACCGCCGTCGAATTCCTGCGCGAGATGACGAAGGAGACGTACGACATCGTCGTGCTCGCCCTTGTCGGCGGCGGCGTCCAGGCGATGCTGCACGGCCTCGCCCACGCCTGGCAGGGACGCACGAAGCGGCCCGTCGTCGTCACCGGCTATGTCGGCGTCGTCTACGAGAAGCTCGCCGACGGCCTGCTGCTGCGGCACGGCGCGGACCTGGTCCTCGCCAATTCCCGCCAGGACGCGGACCGTTTCCGGGCCGTGTACGAAGGGGTGGGCGCCGACGCCTCGTCGGTGACCGAGGTGGCGCTGCCCTTCCTCGGCGGTGCCCCCTACGAGAAGAAGGACCCCTACACGGTCGTCTTCGCCGCGCAGCCCTCCGTGCCCGAGAACCGCAAGGACCGTACTTACCTCCTGGACCGGCTGGTCCAGCACGCGCGCCGGCACCCCGAGCGCGAGGTCCTGCTCAAGCTCCGCTCCAAGCCGGGCGAACACACCACCCACATCGAGGAAGTGCCGTACCAGAAGCTGGCCCAGCGGCACGATCTGCCGGCCAACTTCCGCCTGGTGTACGGGAACATGGGCGAGGTCCTCGACCACACCGACCTGCTGGTCACCGTCAGTTCGACGGCCGCCCTGGAGTCGCTGCACCGCCGTATCCCCACCGTCGTCCTGACCGACCTCGGGGTGCGCGAGGCGCTCGGCAACCACCACTTCGTGGGCTCCGGCTGCCTCGCCTCCTGGGACCAGCTCGACGCCGGACACGAACCCTCGCCGCACCCGGAGTGGGTGTCCCGGCAGGGCGTCGCTGCTGGGGGTACCCCCTCCGGGGGAGGGTCGTACGCCACCGCCTTCGACGAGGCGCGCCGGCGCATCACCGAGCTGCTCGCGGCCGGTGAACTCGCGCCGCTGAAGCCCTACTACACCCCCGTCACCGCGCCCGGCTACCTGCCCGGCGTCCTCGCCCGCCACCACCTCGCCCCGGACGGCAGCCCGCTGCCCGGCGCGCCCGCCGCCGACAAGGCACCCGGCCCTGTGCGCCAGATCGTCCGCCGTGCGGCCCGCGGCGCCTACCGCCACGGAGTGCAGCGCGTGGCGCCCGTGATCCGGCGGATGGGGGAGCTGTGAGCGAGCGGACCCCACGCCAAGCACCTCAAGGAGGACAGCCCATGTCCAACACGGAAGCGGGAGAGCCGGCGCCGGTGCGCCGTGTGCTCGCGGTGATCCCCGCGCGCGGCGGCTCCAAGGGCGTGCCCGCGAAGAACCTCGCCCCGGTCGGCGGGGTGCCGCTGGTGGCCCGCGCGGTGCGCGAGTGCCGGGCCGCCCGGCTCGTCACCGACGTCGTCGTCTCCACCGACGACCAGGCGATCGCCGCCGCGGCCCGTGAGGCCGGTGCGGAGATCGTGCTGCGCCCCGCCGCCATCGCCGGGGACACCGCCACCTCCGAGGCCGCGGTCCTGCACGCCATGGACGCCCATGAGGCGCTGCACGGCTCGCCGGTGGACGTGGTCCTGCTGGTCCAGTGCACCAGCCCTTTCATCGTCCGTGAGGACATCGACGGGGTGGCCGCCGCGGTCGTCGAGAACGGCGCGGACACGGCGCTGACCGTCGCTCCCTTCCACGGCTTCATCTGGCGCGACGCGGCCGACGAGGCCGCGCCGGTCATCGGGTCGCAGCGCACCGGCGAGGTCGGAGGCGGCACCGCGGTCGCCAACTCCACGGCCACGGACGGCGGGTACGGCGTCAACCACGACAAGTCGTTCCGCCCGCGCCGCCAGGACCGCCCCCAGGACCTTCTGGAGACCGGTGCCGCGTACGCGATGGACGCGGACGGTCTGCGCGAGCACCGGCACCGTTTCTTCGGCCGCACCGAACTCGTGCGCACCGACCCGGCCCGTGTGCTGGAGATCGACGACCCGCACGACCTCGCCCGCGCCCGGGCCCTCGCGCCGCTGTTCGACGCGGACAGGCCCGGCGCGCTCCCGACCGCTGCCGACATCGACGCGGTCGTACTCGACTTCGACGGCACCCAGACCGACGACAGGGTGCTGATCGACTCCGACGGACGCGAGTTCGTCTCCGTGCACCGCGGGGACGGCCTCGGTATCGCGGCCCTGCGAAAGAGCGGGCTCACGATGCTGATCCTGTCCACGGAGCAGAACCCGGTCGTCGCCGCCAGAGCCCGGAAGCTGCAGATCCCGGTCCTGCACGGCATCGACCGGAAGGACCTCGCACTGAAGCAGTGGTGCGAGGAGCAGGGCATCGCGCCTGAGCGCGTGCTCTACGTCGGCAACGACGTCAACGACCTCCCGTGCTTCGGCCTCGTCGGCTGGCCCGTGGCGGTCGCGAGCGCCCACGACGTCGTGCGCGGCGCCGCACGCGCGGTCACCACCGTCCCCGGCGGCGACGGCGCGATCCGAGAGATCGCCAGCTGGATCCTCGGCCCCTCTCTCGACTCCCTCGACAAGTAAGGAATTTCCTTCCCATGAGCACCAACTCCCGTCTGCGTCAGTTCGGTTCGCGTACCGCCGGTCCGGGTCAGCCCGTCTACATCTGCGGTGAGATCGGCATCAACCACAACGGTGAGCTGGAGAACGCCTTCAAGCTGATCGACGTGGCCGCCGAGGCCGGCTGCGACGCCGTGAAGTTCCAGAAGCGCACCCCCGAGATCTGCACCCCGCGCGACCAGTGGGACATCGAGCGCGACACCCCCTGGGGCCGGATGACCTACATCGACTACCGCCACCGCGTGGAGTTCGGTGAGGACGAGTACCGTCAGATCGACGAGTACTGCAAGGAGAAGGGCATCGCCTGGTTCGCGTCCCCGTGGGACACCGAGGCGGTCGCCTTCCTGGAGAAGTTCGACGTCCCGGCGCACAAGGTCGCGTCCGCTTCCCTGACCGACGACGAGCTGCTGAAGGCCCTGCGCGAGACGGGCCGCACGGTCATCCTGTCCACCGGCATGTCGACCCCGAAGCAGATCCGCCACGCGGTCGAGGTCCTCGGCTCGGACAACATCCTCCTGTGCCACGCCACGTCGACGTACCCGGCGAAGGCGGAGGAGCTGAACCTGCGCGTCATCAACACGCTGGAGAAGGAGTACCCGAACGTCCCGATCGGCTACTCCGGCCACGAGACCGGCCTGCAGACCACGCTGGCGGCGGTCGCCCTCGGCGCCACCTTCGTCGAGCGCCACATCACGCTCGACCGCGCCATGTGGGGCTCCGACCAGGCCGCGTCGGTGGAGCCGGGGGGCCTGCAGCGCCTGGTCCGCGACATCCGCACCATCGAGGCGTCGCTGGGCGACGGCGTGAAGAAGGTCTACGACTCCGAGCTCGGCCCGATGAAGAAGCTGCGCCGCGTCGCGGGTGTGGTCGCCGAGGCGGAGATCGCCGCGGCCGCCGGCGAGCCGGTGTCGGTCTGAGCACCTTACGGGACGGTCGTACGCCGATGAGCCCCCGTGCCGGATCCGCCGGCCACCCCACGCTCGCCTTCGTCGAGAGCCCGGTACAGCTCCTGAACGTGCTGGAGTGGGCGTACGCGCACGCGGTCGGCACGACGGGGAGCGGTGCGCCCGGGCCCGGCGCGGGGATCCCCGCGCCGCGTGACCGGCGGTCCGGCGCGGGGCGTGCGGCGGCGGTCGATGCGGGGGCCGCGGGCCCCCAGGCGGGGGAGGGGCTCACCCTCGTGGTGCTCTCGCCCACCGACCCCATGACGCGCGGCCAGTTGCGCCGTATGGCGGAACTGGCCCTCGACGAGGGCCACGAGGTCCGCTGGGAGGAGGCGCGGGGCGGTGCCCTGGCGCCGTTCCGCACGATCGGCGGCCTCACCCCGCTGCTGCGCCGGGCGCGCAGGGTGGTGATGGGAGACCCTTTCTCCCGCTACGTCCAGCTGCTGCTCACCATCACCCGGGCCCGTGAGCTGGTGGTGGTGGACGACGGCACGGCGACGATGGAGTTCGTCGCCCAGCTCGCCCGCGGCGAACGCCTGGTGCGCTGGCACCGCAAGGGCGGTCGCCGGGGCGCCCGTGACCTCCTCTTCGCCCCGGTGTCGTCGGCGGCGCGCCGCCGGCTGATGCCGAGTGCGCGGCGCACGGTGGAGGTCTTCTCGTCGATGCCGATCGACGAGACCCCGGCCGGGGTCACGGTCACCGCGAACGGCTTCGCCTGGACCCGCTCCCGTTTCGGCCCGCCGCGCCTGACGAAGGGCGCGGACCTGGTGGGCACCTCCCTCGTCGAGACGGGCGTCGTGGACGGCGAGCGCTACCTGGAGGCGGTGCGGGCCCTCGCGAAGGCGCACGGCGCGCGGCGCTACTTCGCCCATCGCCGGGAAAGTCCGGAGAAGCTCCGCCACTTGGCGGTCGAGACGGGTCTGGAGGTGGTCCGCCCGGACCTCCCGCTGGAACTGATCGCCCGCCGCGGCCCCATCGGCCGTACGATCCTCAGCTTCCCGTCCACGGTCGTCCACACCCTGCCGCTCGCCCTGGTCGGCACGGAGGTCCGCGTCGCGGTGTGCGACATCGACCCGGAGTGGCTGACGGACCACGCCTCCCCGCGGGCACAGGGCTTCCTGTCGGGGGTCACGGGGACGGCCCGGGACGTGGACCGGCTGCCGTCGGCGGTGCCCGGACAGGGCGTGGCGGCGGAACAGGACATGACGGCGGGATAGACACCGTTCCCGTCCCGCACGTGCTCAACCTCTCCACAACTCCCCCGGACCCTCGAACCCTTTCGTTCATCTCTCCTGCGTTCGGCCTTTACTCAACTTTGGCCACAGCTCGTACATAGCTCGGCGACTCTCAGTTCGCTTTGAGTGGGCGATTCTCCGCCGGTGGCGAAAAACGGCCCATGGAGACAAGGGGAGAGGGGGTGGTTCCTGTGGTTCCGTCTCGGTTCTTGTACGTGGTGCGCGGGACGCAGCGAAGACCCGGGGAGAGCGAAGAGCAGGTCGGCTGGCGGCTCATCGGATCCAACCACCGTGAACTTGGGCGCAGCGCCGAGTTGTTCACCGGATTCGCGGAATGCCGGGCCGCAGTGCTGCGGCTGAGGGAGCGGATCGCGGACGCCAAGGTTCTGCTGACCACGTCGGAGGGGGCGGGCGGCTGGAGCTGGCGCCTGGAGATCGACGGCCGGGCGGTCGCGGTCGCGGGGCGGCTGTATCAGCGTCAGCGGGACTGCCAGTACAACCTCGCTCAGTTCCTGAACGCGGCCCCGGTGGCCGAGCTGACAGAGCCGACACTGCACTCCCGTTCCGGTGATGACCGCGGCGGTGTCCATGACCGGGCCCGGACAGGTGCGAGATGAGCGCTGTCATGCCCAGACTCGGGCAACCGTCCGAACCCGGCCCGGATCCCGAGGGCGTGGACGAGGCGAGGCGTGCGCCGCGCGGCAAGCCCGAACCGGTGGACCGCCTCTTCCGCGGGACACTGCGCGGCAGCGGCGCCCTCGTACTGGCGATCATGCTGCTGGTGGGTGTTTTCCTCACGTACCGCGCCGCCCAGGCGCTGGGCGTCGCCAAGGGCTCGTTCCTCAGCACCTCTGCATGGGAGCCGGACTCCCACCACTTCGGCATCGCCGCCGTCCTCACCGGCACGGTGCTCATCGGCCTGACGGCGATCGTCATCGCCTTTCCGCTGGCGCTGGGTACCGCGCTCTACATCTCGGAGTACGCGCCGCGGAAGCTGAAGCGGACCCTGGTCAGCCTGGTGGACCTGATGGCCGCGGTGCCGAGCGTGGTGTACGGACTGTGGGGCGCCTTCCTCCTGCAGGGGAAGGTGGTCGGGCTCTCCCGCTGGATCTCCACGTACTTCTCCTGGATCCCGATCTTCAAGGTCGACGGGGCCGACCCGGGTGACCCGCTGCAGGCGACGACGGTCTACACCTCCTCGACCTTCATCGCGGGAATCGTCGTGGCGCTCATGGTCACCCCGATCACCTGCTCGGTGATGCGGGAGACCTTCTCGCAGGCGCCGGCCGGAGAGCGCGAGGGCGCCCTGGCGCTGGGCGCGACCCGGTGGGGAATGATCCGCGCGGTCGTCCTGCCGTACGGCCGGGGCGGCATGATCGGCGGCACCATGCTGGGCCTCGGCCGGGCCCTGGGCGAGACCATCGCCGTCTACATGATCATCTCTCCCGTCTTCGCCGTGCAGCCGCACATCCTGGAGAACGGCGCCAACTCCGTCTCCGCGCTGATCGCGCTGCGCTACGGCTCCGCGAGCAACTTCGGCATGTCGGCCCTGATGGCCGCGGGGCTCGCGCTCTTCCTCATGACCCTCGTCGTGAACTTCATCGCGTCCTCGATCGCGGCCCGCAGCCGCTCGGGCGCCGGAACGGAGGCCTGAGCATGACCACCGACCTCCTCGAAGAGCCGACCGAGCGGACGGTGCGGCCGACCGCCGACGACCATGACGACGCGCCCGAGGTCCGCCGGAACACCTCGTCCGTCCACGCCTCGGACCTGCTCGCCCTCGGGGGCGCGGCGGTGGGCTCGCTCTCGCTGACCGCGCTGCTGTTCGTCTGGATCGCCCCCTTCGACTCGGTCCTGGGCTTTGCGGTTGTCGCGTACCTGCTCTTCCTCGGGCTGTACGCCGTGCTCGTGTCCTTCGACGAGAGCAGCGTGGCGGTGCGCGACAAGATCGCCGCCGTCGTGTGGCAGAGCCTGGCCCTGCTCCTGCTGAGCGCGTTGGTCCTGGTGGTGACGTACACACTGTGGCGTGGCAAGTCCGCCCTGGTGCACCTCAACTTCTTCACCGAGGACATGTCGAGCACCGGACCGCTCCAGCCGCTCAGCGACGGCGGTGTGGTGCACGCGATCGTCGGCACCCTGGAGCAGATCACCATCTCGCTGGTCATCACCGTTCCGCTCGGGCTTGCCTGTGCGGTGTTCCTCAACGAGGTGCCGGGCCGCTACGGGCGTTTCGTGCGGACCATCGTCGAGGCGATGACGGCGCTGCCGTCGATCGTGGCCGGTCTGTTCATCTACGCCACCGTGATCCTCATCCTCGGCGTCGACAAGTCCGGGTTCGCCGCCGCGCTGGCGCTCAGCGTGATGATGCTGCCCATCATCATCCGCGCCGCCGACGTGGTCATCCGGCTGGTGCCGGGCTCGCTGCGCGAGGCCTCGTACGCCCTGGGCGCGAGCCGGTGGCGGACGGTGTGGACGGTGATACTGCCCACCGCGCGCTCCGGCCTGACCACCGCGGTGATCCTGGGCACCGCCCGCGGTATCGGCGAGACCTCGCCCGTGCTGCTCACCTCCGGGGTCAACGCCGGAATGAACGCCGACCCGCTCAACGGTCCGCAGATCTCGCTGCCGCTGGCCACCTTCGATCTGGTGCGCTCGCCCCAACCCACCTTCATCGCCCGGGGATTCGGCTCCGCCGCCCTGCTGATGGCCCTCGTCCTGCTGCTGTTCGTGCTGGCCCGGGTGATCGGCGGACGCGGACCCGGCGAGCTGACCCGCAATCAGCGGCACCGGCGCGTGCTGGCCTCGCGGCGCGACGCCGAACGCATGGGCAGGCGCGACCGGCTCAGGGCCCGGCCCTCGCAGATCGCCTCAGGCCCACTCACCGAGCAGCCACTCGCCGAGTAGTCCCGCGCCCGGCGACATCGCCGGGCCACGCCCTTCCCACCTCCGGCCCGCACCCACCACACCCGACCAGGAGTCATCAGCCATGCCCGGATCCCCTCCGGCACCCCTCGCAACGAACCGCCTGCGACGCCAGAGAGTCGTCACCGCACTCGTCCTTCTGGCCGCCCTCCTGTTCGGTGCCGCGCCCGCCCACGGCGCCAGCTATGTCCCCATCTCGGGTGCCGGGTCCACCTGGAGCCAGAACGCGCTCGACCAGTGGCGGGCCAACGTCAAGCAGTACGGCATGACCGTGAACTACAACGGCACGGGTTCCTCCGACGGCCGCAACCAGTTCCGCAACGGCACCGTGGACTACGCCGTCTCCGAAATCCCCTACGGCGTCAAGGACTCGGGCGTCGTCGACTCCCCGCCGTCCCGCAAGTACGCGTACATGCCGATCGTGGCCGGTGGTACGTCGTTCATGTACAACCTCACCATCGGCAACAGGCGGGTGACCAACCTGCGGCTGTCCGGCGAGGTCATCGCCAAGATGTTCACCGGGCAGATCAAGACCTGGAACGACCCCGCCATCAAGGCCGACAACCCCGCGATCGCCTCCGCGCTGCCCGCCCGCCGGGTCGTCCCCGTGGTGCGCTCCGACGGCTCCGGCACCACGGCGCAGTTCAGCACCTGGATGAGCAAGCAGTATCCGGGGCTGTGGGACGACTACTGCCGTCGCGCGGGCCGCAGCACCCCCTGCGGGACGACCTCGAACTACCCGGTCGTGCCGGGCAGCGGTTTCGTCGGCCAGTCGGGCTCGAACGGTGTCTCCGGCTATGTGGCGCAGGCCGGCAACGTGGGCACCATCACCTACGTCGAGTACTCGTACGCGGTGTACACGACCGGTTTCCCGGTCGCCAAGGTGCTCAACAAGGCCGGGTACTACGTCGAGCCCACCGCGAAGAACGTGGCGGTGTCGCTGCTGAAGGCGCGGATCAACGAGAACAGCTCCTCGTCCGACTACCTGACGCAGATCCTCGACGACGTCTACAACGACAGCGACCCGCGCGCCTATCCGCTCTCCAGCTACAGCTACATGATCATCCCGACCAAGCTGGAGTCGAACTTCAACGACCAGAAGGGCAAGACCCTCGGGGCCTTCGCGTACTACTTCCTCTGCGAGGGACAGCAGCACGTGGACAACCTCGGCTACTCGCCGCTGCCCATCAACCTCGTGCAGGCGGGTCTGAACCAGGTCCGCAGGATTCCCGGCGTCGACGTCCAGAGCATCGACATCAAGAACTGCCACAACCCCACCTTCTCCTCCGACGGCTCCAACACCCTGGCCAAGACGGCCCCTTACCCGCCCGCCTGCGACAAGCTGGGCGCGAGCCAGTGCGCGACCGGCACGGGCGGGGCCAAGACCCCGACCAACGTCGGCGGCGGTGCGGGCGGCGCGGGCTCCTCCGGCGGCGCGGGCGGCTCCGGTTCCTCCGGCGGTCCGGGGGGCTCGGGCG
>NZ_JBEOZU010000139.1:0-16803 GCF_040298185.1 Streptomyces sp. NPDC001634
TCCGGCGCCGGCGCCGGAGCCCGAGGCGGGCGTCGGGGACGCCGACGCCTCGGCCGCTGTCGCGCGGTCGCGGGTGAACGTCAGCGTGCCGAAGCCGAGTTGGTCGTACCCGCCGCTGTTCGGGCCGTAGTCCCCGCCGCCGCCCTCCGGAGCCGTCTTGGCGGCGATCTGCGTGAGGTAGGGCGCGTTCAGGCCCCGGCGCTTGGTGTAGTGGTTGGCGATCATGGCCCAGATCGGACGCGTCATGGTTGGATTCACGCCCGCCGCCTTGCTCGCGGTCTCGTTGCCGGACCAGATGCCGGCCGCGCCCTTCTTCCGTGTGTTCGCCGTGTAGGGCACGGATCCGCCCATGCTCCACTTGGCCACGTACTGCGCGCCCTTGAGGAAGCGGTTGTCGTCGTAGCCGTACAGGTCGACGCCCTGGTTCCAGGCCATTTCGCACACCGTGCCCATCAGGCCGACACCCAGCAGGGCGTGGCCCTGGTCGCGGCCCGCCTCGACCCACTCGGCGAGGCCGTCGGAGTACACCACCGGGATGGCGTTCTTGATCGCGCCCAGTCCCTCGCCGTGCTTGAAGTAGGAGACTGCCTGATCGAACGCCGTGCGGTCGTCGCAGAGGATGCCGACGGCGAGGACGCAGGCCATGGCCGTCAGGTCCCAGTTCGTCCAGTAATTGGTGACGTAGGCGCCGTTGTGGTGCTTGAGGAAGTCCGAGCTGAGCGGCAGGAAGACGTCACGCATCATCTTCTGGAAGCGGGCCAGCGCGAATCCGTCGTGGCCGCGCATGAGTTCGGCGGCGTTGGCGAACTGGTAGCCGTAGAGCCCGGCCGCGAGAAAACGGTCGGCGCTGCCGTCGAGCCTGGTGAGTTCGGCCGACCAGGCGTTGAGGATGGCGACGGCGGTGTCCGCGTGCGCGGTCTCCCCGGTGATGTGCCAGCGCAGGGCGTTCTGATAGGCGGCGTGGACGTCGTTGTAGAGGGTGGCGTAGTTCTGGGGCGTACCCCCTCCCCGGTAGACGGTTGCCGCCGGACGGGCCGTCCAGGTGCTCTGCGCATGCGGGTTGGCGATGAGCCGGGCGAAACCCGCCTTGTACGGAGCGGCGCCCGCCGTGACCTTGGCCGCCATGCGGTTGAGGTCGGTTCGGGTGTGCAGCAGCCCGGGGTGCGCGAAGGCCGCGCCCGCCGCCGACGCCTCGGCGGTCGGGACGGCTGCGGTGACGACGGCCGCGCCCGCGGCCGTACCGGCGATCTTCAGCATGTTCCGGCGGCTGATCTGTGCTCTCACGTGCTTCGGTCCTCGGGTCTCGTGGGATGTTCCGATGCGGACGACTTCGCACAGGAGACGTTCCGGGCCGCCGCCGATAACAGAAAGTGGCGCAGGCCCGGGGCCGGCCGTCGTCACCGGCATCCGCGGGGACCGGTGCACATGTCCGGCGAACGACGGTGCTTGCCGAACTTCGTGCGGCGTACCGTGGCCCGTATGGACATGGACGCACTGGACCGTGCGCTGCTGCGCGAGCTCCAGAACGACGCACGGCAGACCAACCGGGACCTGGCCGCCAAGACGGGAGTCTCCCCGTCCACCTCGCTGGAGCGCGTGCGGCTGCTGCGTGAGCGCGGGGTGATCACCGGCTACCACGCGGCGGTGGACCTGGAGGCGGTGGGCCGCCCGGTCCAGGCCCTCATCTCCGTCCGCATCCGGCCGCCGGCCCGCCCCGTCATCGAGGGGTTCCGTGAATGGGCCGCCCAACTTCCCGAAACCATCGGGCTGTTCGTGACGTCGGGGGCGCACGACTTCTTGATCCATATCGCCGTCCCGGACGTCAACGGCGTCTACGCCTTCGTCATCGACCGTCTCACCGAACGCCGCGAGATCGCCGATGTGCAGACCGTCATGGCCTACGAACACGTCCAGTCCCGCCGTATCGAACCCGCCGCCGAAGGCCCGCGCACCCCACGGAGGACCCGGTGACGGCAAGGGGCTTCCCGCCGCACATCCGACGCTGCTTCCCGCGGATGACCGCACGAAGTGCGCCGCCGATGCCTCTGTCACCGGCGGTCGGCGACGAATATTCAGCAGGCCTGGGCTCCTGACGCACATCTGCATAGCATTTCGCCTTCAGCCCGCAGAAATGCTCAGGAGGCGAGGCAATGGCCGACGAAAACGCGACCATCACCCGCATCGGTTTCGCACCCGACGAATTCGACCCGACCGTCTCGACCCGCGCGGCACGGCTGAAGTGGGTTGTGGTCGTCGACCGTGATCTGCCGCCGGGCCGGGCCGTCAACGCCGCGATCTGTGCGGCGGCGGCGACGCAGTCCGCGGTGACGGGCCTGCTCGGCGACGACGTCGCCGATGCCGAGGGCACCGTGCACCCCGGGCTGCCCTGGGCCGGCTGCTCGGTGCTGGCCGCGGATGCCGACGCGCTGCGCGCCATCCGGGCCAAGGCCGCCTCGTACGCCGACACCTTCGTCGCCGACATGCCGGCCCTGGCCCAGGAGAAACTGGTCTACGCCGACTACCGCGCCGCCCTGAGCAGGACCGCCGTCGTGGACCTCGCCTACTGCGCCGTGAGCATCGTGGGACCGCGCAACCGCGTCAGCAAGATCGTCGGAAGGCTCCCGCTCCTGTCCTGAGGCCGCTTCTGACGGAGGGTGGGGCGCGGCCGTCGAGGGACAACCCTCGACTCACTGCCGTGGCAATGACATGCTCGGGTCAAGTCTGTCACCCTGCGTCCAGCCATCGCGGCCAGGCCGTTCCGGCCCGCCCGCGATGACGGTTCCGCACCGGTCAGCTCGTCCCGGACAGCACATCCCGTCTGCCCGGTCTGTCACCGGCCGTACGACTCGCGGCCGCAGCAGGAGGAGTACGAGTGAGACGAATTCCCCGAAAGGCGACAGCGGCAGGCGCCCTGGTGGCGACTGCCGCTATTCTCGCCGTGGGCATACAGACGGTCCCCGCGGCCGCCAAGCCCGCTCCCCACGCCAGTCCCCTGCGCAGCGGGGGCCTGGAGGCCAGGCTCACCCCCGCCCAGCACAGCGCCCTGATGAAGAGCGCGGCCGAGAAAACGACGCAGACCGCACGCTCCCTCGGCCTGGGATCGAAGGAGAAGCTGGTCGTCAAGGACGTCGTCAAGGACAACGACGGTACGCTCCACACCCGTTACGAGCGCACCTACGCGGGCCTGCCCGTGCTGGGCGGCGACCTGATCGTGCACACCCCGCCGGCCTCGCTGGCCTCCGGCACGATGAGCACCACCTTCAACAACAAGCACACCATCAAGGTGGCCTCCACCACGGCGACCTTCACCAAGTCGGCGGCCCAGAGCAAGGCGCTGAAGGCGGCCAAGGCCCTCGACGCCAAGCAGCCCGCCACCGACAGCGCCCGTAAGGTGATCTGGGCGGGCAGCGGCACCCCGAAGCTCGCCTGGGAGACGGTGATCGGCGGGTTCCAGGACGACGGCACCCCCAGCAAGCTGCACGTCATCACGGACGCCACCACCGGCGCGGAGCTCCACCGCTACCAGGCCATCGAGACTGGCACCGGCAACACCCAGTACAGCGGCACGGTGACGCTGAACACCACGCTGTCCGGCTCGACGTACCAGCTGTACGACACCACGCGTGGCGGGCACAGGACGTACAACCTCAACAACGGCACCTCGGGCACCGGCACCCTGATGACGGACTCCGACGACGTCTGGGGCAACGGATCCGGGTCCAACACCCAGACGGCCGGCGCGGACGCCGCCTACGGCGCGCAGGAGACCTGGGACTTCTACAAGAACACCTTCGGTCGCAGCGGCATCAAGAACGACGGCGTCGCGGCCTACTCCCGCGTCCACTACAGCTCGGCGTACGTCAACGCGTTCTGGGACGACAGCTGCTTCTGCATGACCTACGGCGACGGCTCAGGCGGCACGCACGCGCTGACCTCGCTGGACGTGGCCGGCCACGAGATGAGCCATGGCGTCACCTCCAACACGGCGGGCCTCGACTACAGCGGTGAATCGGGCGGGTTGAACGAGGCGACCTCCGATATCTTCGGCACCGGCGTCGAGTTCTACGCGAACAACTCGTCCGACGTCGGCGACTACCTCATCGGCGAGAAGATCGACATCAACGGCAACGGCACGCCGCTGCGTTACATGGACAAGCCGAGCAAGGACGGCTCCTCGGCCGACAGCTGGTACTCCGGGGTCGGCAACCTGGACGTCCACTACTCCTCCGGCCCGGCGAACCACATGTTCTACCTGCTCTCCGAGGGCAGCGGCAGCAAGACCATCAACGGCGTCACGTACGACAGCCCCACCTCGGACGGTGTCGCCGTCACGGGCATCGGACGGGCCGCGGCCCTGCAGATCTGGTACAAGGCGCTGACGACGTACATGACGTCCAGCACGGATTACGCCGGCGCGCGTACCGCCGCCCTGAACGCGGCCGCGGCGCTGTACGGCACCAACTCCACCCAGTACGCGGGGGTCGGCAACGCCTTCGCGGGGATCAATGTCGGCAGCCACATCACGCCGCCCTCCTCGGGCGTGACCGTCACCAATCCGGGCAGCCAGTCCTCCACCGTGGGTACCGCGGTGAGTCTGCAGATCTCGGCCTCCAGCACCAACAGCGGTTCGCTCACCTACGCGGCGTCGGGCCTGCCGACCGGCCTGTCGATCAACAGCTCGACCGGCGTCATCTCCGGCACCCCGACGGCGGCGGGCACCTACAGCACCACCGTGACGGTGACCGACAGCACGGGGGCGACCGGGACCGCAAGCTTCAGCTGGACGGTCAGCTCGTCCGGCGGTGGCGGCACCTGCTCTTCGACGCAGTTGCTGGGCAACCCGGGCTTCGAGTCGGGCAACACCACCTGGACCGCCACGAGCGGTGTCATCACCAACGACAGCGGTGAGTCGGCGCACGGCGGTTCGTACTACGCCTGGCTCGACGGCTACGGCTCCTCGCACACCGACACGCTGTCCCAGTCGGTGACGATCCCGAGCGGCTGCAAGGCGACGCTGACGTTCTACCTGCACATAGACACGTCGGAGACCACCACCAGCACCCAGTACGACAAGCTGACGGTGACCGCCGGTTCGAAAACGCTGGCGACGTACTCGAACCTGAACGCCGCCTCCGGCTACACCCAGAAGTCCTTCGACCTGTCCTCGCTCGCGGGGTCCACGGTCACCCTGAAGTTCAGCGGCGTGGAGGACTCCTCGCTGCAGACCAGCTTCGTCGTCGATGACACGGCCCTGACGACCAGCTGACCTCTCCACCCGTGGGGGCCACCCGCCGGGTGACCCCCACGGCATGTCCGCACATCACGTCACGGCGTCGACCAGGGCGGTCAGCGCCGAGGCGAGGAGGGTGAGCCCGGGGCCCGCGGCTCCGCCCGGTTCGGTCATGTAGGTGTCGCGACGGATCTCCACCATCAGGGCCGTGACCCGCTGCTGCGTGCCGTAGAACTCCAACGGCACGTACGCCCCGGAGAACGGACTGTCGACACCCGTCCCCCCGAACCCCGCGAACGCCTCGCGTGCCAGGGCGACCAGCTCGGGCGGCGTGTGGAAGGAGTCGGTGCCCAGGCAGATCGGCGGCCGGGGGCCGTCGCCGTGCAGTTCGTACGGCAGACGGGCGGTGGGATACGAGTGGACATCGAGGACGACAGCACGCCCGGTGGCGGCCAGCCGGTCCGCCACCGCCGCGGTCATCGCCCGCGCGTATGGATGGAAGTAGCGCCGGAGCAGCGGCTGCGGGTCGGTGTCGGCCGGCCGCAGGGGCCGGCGGTCCGTGGTGCGCGTGTACACCGCGCCCATCCCCACGGCCAGCATCTCCTCCCGTGCGTCGGGAAACCGCTCGGGGTCGATCACCAGCCGCGACAGCCGGTTGACGAACCGCCAGGGCTTGACCGAGGCGGCCTCGGCGGCCAGGTCGGCCAGCGCCGCCGTGTGCGCGTCCGTGATGTGGTCCAGCTCGCGGGCGAGTGCCGTGTCGTCGAGCAGGATGCCCGCACGCACGCCGGGCGGTATCTCCCGTGCGGAGTGCGGCACATGAAGAATCACGGGCGAGTCCCCGGCACCCGGCAGCAGCTCGAACGGTGTGGCGGCGCGGGACATTGCGGCTCCTTCACGTGCGGTGACCAGGTGACCGTACCCGCCCGACCCGGCGATCCCCGCACGCCGGACAGCCGGAAGTGCTCCGCCGGCGACGGGTCATTTCGCCAAGGTGGCCCGGGCTGTGGTCAGCGCCTGCTCGGCGTAGCCCCGGCCGAACAGCACCGCGTGGACCAGCAGGGGGAAGAGCTGGTGCAGTCCGATGCGGTCCGTCCAGCCGTCGGCCGGGGGCGCTGCCTCCCGGTAGGCGTCCACCACATGGTCCAGGTGCGGGCAGCCGAACAGATGGAGCATCGCCAGGTCGGTCTCCCGGTGCCCGCCGTGTGCGGCAGGGTCGATGAGCCAGACGTTCCCGTCATCGCCCCACAGGATGTTGCCGTTCCACAGATCGCCGTGGAGCCGGGCGGGCGGCTCGCCGGGACCCGCCAGTTCGGGCAGTTGCTCGCAGACGCGTTCGATCACGGCCGTCTCGGTGGAGCGCAGCGTGCCGTTGTCGACCGTGAGGCGCAGGTAGGGCAGTACACGGTGCTCCGCGTACCAGCTCGGCCAGTCGGCGCCGGGGACGTTGCGCATGGGGGCGAGCCCGATGTACGCGTCCTCGGGACCGCCGGGTGGCGGGGCGCCGAAAGCGGGGGCGCCCGCGGCATGCAGGGCGGCCAGATCCCGGCCGAAGCGGGCTGCGGCCCGGGCGCTCGGCCGGCCGGGCGGGACGCGGTCCGTCACCAGCCGGCTCCGGTCTTGGCCGTGCACCGCAGGGATGCGCACCGTGCCGGCGTCCGCCAGCCACCGCAGCCCCGCCGCCTCTGCCCGTAGGGCGGTGGGTTCGTCGCCGCGCTTGACCATCACGACCTGCCCGCCGTCGAGTGTGACTTCGGTGAGCGCCCCGGTCACCGGACGCTCCCGGCTCACCGGGCACCCGGTGAGCCGGGCCACCGCGGCGCCCGGCCCTTCGCCGGGTCCGGCCGCAGAAGGCGCGGTCATACGCCGACGCGCTCGCGCACCCGGGCGGGCGGGCGGGGCGGCACGGAGTGGGGCTTGGTCGGCACCAAGTCGAAGTCCTTCCCTGGTCGCGGTCCCTACCGTACGACGCCTTTGCCCGGCGGAGGTATGGAGGGCAATGGGGCAGTGGATGCGGCGATTCACGACTGGGACGAGTGAGCACGGACGGGAAGGGGAACTCGTACGTTGCTGTGTGCGCGAGGATTCTGCTGACCGGGTGGTTCAGCTTCTCCGACGCAGAGGCCACCGCGGGAGACGCGCTGGCCCTGCGGCGGGTCGAGGATGTCCTGCGCCGGGAGGCCATGGACTACGACGTGGCGTGGAGCCCCGGCTTCCGGCCGTCGGCGGTGCATCTGGACGACGTGCAGCCGACCGCGTACTCGTATCTGGTGTTCGTGAGCGGACAACTGCACGGGCCGCAGGTCGAGGACCTGCACCGACGGTTCGCCCACTGTGTGCGGATCGCCGTCGGCACATCGGTGCTCGACGCCGCAGACCCGGCGGTCACCGGCTTCGACTGCGTACTGCCGAGGGACGCGCCCGCCGCGCAGCCGCTGCCCGATCTCGCCGCCCACGCTCCCGTCGAACCGATGACACCGGTGGTCGGGGTGATCCTCGCCCACGGGCAGCAGGAGTACGGGGACAGACAACGGCTCGGCGAGGCGGCCGAGGCGGTGACGCGATGGCTGGCGGACAAGGACTGCGCGTGCGTCGATCTGGAGCCCCGGCTCGACAGCCGGGACTGGCGGCTGTGCGCCACGCCCGCGCAGTTCGAGTCCGTGCTGGCCCGGATGGACCTCGTGGTCACCGACCGGCTGCACGGGCTGGTCCTCGCACTGCGCGACGGGGTGCCCACCCTGGCCGTGGACCCCGTCGCCGGCGGGGCGAAGCTGACCGCCCAGGCCGATGCCTGCGGCTGGCCCGCCGTGGTGCCCGCCGACCGCCTGGCCACCCGGCGACTGGACCACTGGTGGCAGTGGTGCCTGACCTCCGGCCGGGTCGCGGCACGGCAGATACGCCATGAATTCCTGGAGGAATCGGACGAGGACAGCGCCACGTCACTGGTGGCCGCACTGACTCAGCCGCAGGGCTCGGGTTGGTCGGCCGGGAAGACGCACACTCGTACGAGGTGATCTTCGAGCGCGCAGTCGGCCGTACCCCGCCGGGCCGACTGCACCCCGGCAGCGAGGCGACGCCCGGCCTGCCCGGGACCAGGAGGCGGCACCCATGAGCACATGCTTCGCGCCTCACGCGCTGCACGACTACGCGTTGCTCGCCGACGGGGAGCGTGGGGCGCTGACCGGTCCGGATGGCGCCATCAGCTGGCTGTGCGCCCCCAGCTGGCACGACGACGCCGTCTTCGCCTCCCTCATCGGCGGCCTGGGCGGCTACGCCGTCACCCCGCAGGCCCGCCACGTCTTCGGCGGGTACTACGAGGAGGGCACCCTGATCTGGCGCAGCCGTTGGGTCACCACCGAGGGCGTGACCGAGTGCCGTGAGGCCCTCGCCTTTCCCGGCGAGCCGAGCCGCCTCGTGCTGCTGCGGCAGCTGCGCGCCGTGGACGGACCGGCCCATGTGCGGGTCCTGCTCGACCCGCACTCCGACTACGGCCGCGCATCCCGGACCTCCGCGCACCGCAGCGACGACGGTGTCTGGTACCTGAACTCCGGCCCCCATCGCCTGCGCTGGCAGGGGGCCTCGGCCGCCGTCGCCCTCGGCGAGGGTCTGACCGCCGAGATCGTGCTCGGGCCCGGCGAGCATCACGACCTGGTCCTGGAGTGCTCCGCCTCACCGTTGCCCCGCACGCCCCCTTCGGCGGAGCAGGCGTGGTCCGCGACCGAAGAGGCATGGCGAGAGGCCGTTCCCGGGCTGCACCGCACCACCGCCACGCGGGACGCCCGACACGCCTACGCCGTCCTGCGCGGCCTGACCTCCCACGGCGGCGGCATGGTCGCGGCGGCCACCACCAGCCTGCCCGATCGCGCCGCAGCAGGGCGCCACCACGACTACCGGTATGTGTGGATCCGCGACCAGAGCCATGCCGGGCAGGCCGCGGCCGCCGCCGGCGCTCCGGAACTGCTGGACACAGCCGTGCGCTTCGTCAGCGAGCGGCTGCTGGCCGACGGCACGCACCTCGCCCCCGCCTATACCGTCCACGGCACCTCCGTGCCCGACCCGCGGGAACTCGATCTGCCCGGCTACCCGGGCGGCTTCCGCCGTGTGGGCAACGGGGTGAGGAGGCAGTTCCAGCTCGACTGCTTCGGCGAAGCCCTTCTCCTCTTCGCGGCGGCCGAACGAAGGCAGCGGCTGGACACCACCGCGTGGCAGGCCGTCGACCTGGCGGTGCAGGCCATCGCCGAGCGATGGCGACAGCCCGACGCCGGGATCTGGGAGCTGGACGCCCGGCTGTGGACCCACAGCCGGCTGACCTGTGTGGCCGGGCTGCGTGCCATGGCCGCCGCGGCACCACGGCACCCGCTCGCCGGCACCTGCACCGGGCTCGCGGACACCGTCCTCGCCGCCACGTCGGCAACCTGCGTACACCGCGACGGCCGTTGGCAGCGCACACCCGAGGACCCCTCTGCCGATGCCGCGCTGCTGCTGCCCGCCGTACGCGGCGTGCTGCCCGCGGACGACGCCCGCACCCGGGCCACCCTGGCCGGCTGCCGGCGCCTGCTGACGTACGACCACTTCATCCAGCGCTTCCGCCACGACGACGGACCTTCGGACGAGACAGAGGGCGCGTTCCTGTTGTGCGGGTTCGCCATGGCGCTCGCCGAACACCAGCAGGGCCGCCCGGTCGACGCCCACCGCTGGTTCGAACGCAACCGCGCGGCCTGCGGCGCGTCGGGGCTGTACGCGGAGGAGTTCGACGTCGGCCGGCGCCGGCTGCGCGGCAACCTTCCGCGGGCGATCGTCCACGCCCTGTTGCTGGAGACGGCCGTGCGCCTCGCCGAGGGCCGTTCGTAGAGGCCGCTGCGTGCCCCTCGTATCAACCGACCGGGAGGGACTGTTCGGCCCAGATCGTCTTGCCGGTGGGGGTCTGGCGGGTGCCCCAGCCCTGGGTGAGCTGGGCGACCATGTGCAGGCCGCGTCCGCCCTCGTCGTAGGTGCGGGCACGGCGCAGATGGGGAGCGGTGCTGCTGGCGTCGGAGACCTCGCAGATCAGGGTGCGGTCCCGGATCAGCCGCAGTCCGATGGGCACGTCTCCGTACCGGATGGCGTTGGTGACCAGCTCGCTCACCACCAGCTCGGTGACGAACGCCGCGTCCTCCAGACCCCAGAGCGAGAGCTGGCGGGAGGTCTGGGCCCGCGCGTCGGCGACGACCGCGGGGTCCGACGGCAGAGCCCAGGCGGCGACCTGATCGGCGTGCAGGGCCCGGGTGCGCGCGAGGAGGAGGGCCACGTCGTCCGCTGGGGCCTCGGGCAGCATCGCCCTGAGAATGGCGTCGCAAGTGCCGTCCAGTGAGGGAACGGGAGCGGCCAGCGTTGCGCACAGCCGGTCGAGACCACGGACGATGTCATGGTCGCCGGCCTCGATCAAGCCGTCGGTGTAGAAGGCGAGCAGACTGCCTTCGGGCAGTGTCAGCTCGGTGGACTCGAACGGCAGGCCGCCGACGCCCAGCACCGGACCCGGGGTCAGCCGCACCACGCTGCACCTGCCGTCGGGCTGCAGCACGGCGGGCGGGACATGGCCGGCGCTGGCGAGCGTACAGATGCGGGAGACCGGGTCGTAGACGGCATACAGGCAGGTGGCACCGATCCCGCCGGTGAACGGTTCTTCCGCGACGGCACTGTCGTCGTCCGTGGTGAGGTGGGTGACCAGGTCGTCGAGATGGGTGAGGAGTTCGTCCGGGGGCAGGTCCACGTCGGCAAGGGTGCGTACGGCCGTACGCAGTCGCCCCATGGTGGCCGAGGCATGGATGCCGTGGCCGACCACGTCACCGACGACCAGGGCGACCCGGGTGCCGGACAAGGGCACAACGTCGAACCAGTCGCCGCCCACACCGGCCCCTTTACCGGCTGGAAGATAGCGGTACGCGACCTCCACGGCCGCCTGCCGGGGGAGGTCCCGGGGCAGCAGGCTGCGCTGGAGGGTGAGCGCGTTGGTGCGCTCACGGGTGTAGCGGCGCGCGTTGTCCACGCCGACGGCCGCCCTGCCCGCAAGTTCCTCCGCAAGGACCAGATCGTCCTGCTCGAACGGGACCGAGCCCTTCTGACGGGCCAGGACCGCCACCCCGAGCGGGATCCCGCGTGCCCGCAGCGGTATGGACATCACCGAGTGGAACTCGTGCTCGCGCACGCGGTCGAACCTCTTCTTGTCCTCGGCGAGCCAGCGGACGAAATCGGGGTCGTCCGTCGCGCTGAGCACCGGCTGCCCGGTTGCCAGGGCGCGGGCGGGAGGGGAGAACGGGGGATAGTCGTCGACCGCGCCGAGGGTGACGGCCGCTTCGGGCACGCCCTTGGTGGAGGACTGGTGCGCGACCCGCCGCAGTACGACGGCGACGTCGACCGGCCCGGGGACCGGCTCCTCGCCACGGGTCACGGAGTCGAGCAGGTCCACGCTGACGAAGTCGGCGAGCCGGGGGACGGCCAGATCGGCGAGTTCCTGGGCGGTGCGCGCAACGTTCAGGGTGGTGCCGATGCAGGTGCCCGCCTCGTTCAGCAGGGCCAGTCGCTGCCGGGCGGTGTGGTGCTCGCTGCTCTCGAACGTCGCGGTGCCGACACCGCGCACTCGGCCGTCGACCGGGTCCCTGACGGGCCAGAGCTCTATGACCCAGGCGTTCTGGCGGGAGGAGGGCGGCGCCGGTATGTGGCGCTCGTAGCGCATCGCTTTCGCCTCGTCGGCGACCCGCTGCACGCACTGCAGGAATCCTTCGTCGGCGTGGCTCTCGTCCAGAAGCTCCGGGTACGGAGACCGGTGCGGCTCGCCCTGGTCCGCCTTCGCGTGTCCCGACGCGACCGCGTTCAGCTGCCAGGAGCGCGACTCGGTGGTGTAGGTGGACAGCGCGATCGAGGACTGGGCAAAGGCCCACTCCACCATCCGCCGGTCGTGTTCGGCCTCGGTCGAACCGGTGGTGGCGGTCACGACGAATCCCTGCATCCTGCCGTGACCGTCCAGCGAGGGGTAGGCGTGCAGGGTCAGTTCGATGCGATGGCCGTCGCGGTGTCGCAGTACCGCCGTGCCGCTCCATTCCCGGGAGTCGATCAGCGCGAGTCCGGCCGCGTCGGAGGGCTCCCGGCCGGCGAGGAGATCGGTGGCGGGGCGCCCCACGACATCGGATGCGGGGTAGCCCAGCAGCCGCTGAGCCGCGCGGCTCCAGCCGGTGACGAGGCCCCCTGCGCTGATGATGGCCGTGGCGGCATCGGACGAATACTCGTAGTGACCGGAATTTTGCTCAGAAGCAGTCATAGCTGCTCACTTTGCGCAGGTGATGTTACTCACAGTCCCAGCGTGCGCGCCCGTAAAGGATAGGACAAATCAGACTCCTGTACGGGTGAGACGGGCACGATGGAGGCGTCCCTGCAACGGTCCGGAAGGACGTGCGATGAATGGCTCCCGCCCGGCAAGCGCCGCGACCGGTGGGTACTCGGGTACGCCGCTCGCCAAGAAGATCGGGATCAAGGCCGGGCAGCGGGTGCGGATCGTTCATCGGCCCGAGGGATGGGCGATCCCCGGTCTGCCGGAAGGCTGCGACGTGTCCGACGGTGGGCCGCAGGGGACGACGGACATCGTGCTCGCCTTCTTCCGGGCGCGGAAGGATCTCGACGAGCAGGCGGCCGGTCTGGCCCGCGCCCTTGCCCCGCACGCCATGCTCTGGATCGCCTGGCCCCGCCGCGCCGCGGGCCACGAAAGCGACATCACCGAGAACGCGCTTCGCGAGCTCCTGCTGCCGCTCGGCGTCGTCGACGTGAAGGTCGCCTCTCTCGGGGAGGACTGGTCCGGACTGAAATTCGTCTGGCGCAAGGAGCTGCGTGGGAGCGTTGACCCGCCCCGCTGAGGAGTCCGTTCCGGCTGAGGGTACGTTCCGGCTGAAGAGCAGGTTTCAGTCGAAGAGCAGGTTTCAGTCGAAGATCCGGCTTCGGTTCGCGATCCGGTTTCGGCCCCTTACGACGCCACGGGCGGAGTGCGCCGGGACCTGGCGGCGGCACTGTCCGGCGCCTGGCTCATGGTGGGCACCACCCGGCTCAGCCTCACCACCCCCCAGGCGATGAGCGCGACCCCGATCACCTCTGGCAGAAGCCACCAGCCGGTCCGGATCTCCTCCCCGAACAGCGTGACGCCCAGCAGCAGGCTCACTGAGGCGTCGCCGATGGTCAGCGCCGGCTGCGACGCGGCCAGCGCGCCCGCCTGGAGCGCGTTCTCCAGCAGGAGGACGGCGCAGATACCGGTCAGTGCGAACCCGTACGTCTGCCAGGACGCGAGGAAGGCGGCAAAGCCGTCGTCCGCGAACCTGCCCGTGGCGGACTTCAGCAACGCGGCGGTCAGCGCGTTTCCGATGGCTGAGGCCGTGGCCAGCACAGCGGCCCGGAACAGGGGCGGGCGGCCCGGGCGGGCGAGCGCGACCGCCGCGGCCATGGCCCCCAGGCAGAACACCAGGACCGGCGTCCACCGGTCCATGGACGCCTGGTTCCTTACACCGGACGGCGCTGCGGCCCCGAGCACCAGTGCAAGTCCTGTGACCACCCCCGTGACCGCCCACCAGGCCGCATTCGGCAGACGTCGGTGCATGAGGGGAGCGGCGATCATCAGGGCGAAGGGCAGTTCCAGAACGAAGAGGGGCTGCACCAGTGCCATCGGTCCGTTCACCAGGGCCAGAGCCTGGAACAGGGCGGCACCGACGACCCCCGTGATGCCGATCAGCCAGGCGGGGCGGTGCGCGAGGTCGCGAATCAGCCGCAGGCCTCCGCCGCGCGAAACGGTGGACGCCGCCTTGCGCTGGAACGCGGTGCCCATCGCATTGCTGGCGGCTCCCATGACGGCGAACAATGCGGCGAGGGCGATCACCCTCCCAGGATGCCCTGGAGAGCTGATCACGGCTCCCCGGCCGGGCCGCTCGCCGCGATCCGGCCGGGGAGCCGTGAGAGGGGCGGGTCAGCTCGTGGAGGCGGTGTCCTCGGCCGGGCCGGCAGGGGCGTCGAGGTCATGGACCAGGCGGCGCAGGATCGGACCGTACTCGGCGTGGGCGAGGGCGGAGGCCATCTGGGCGACGAGGTAGTCGGCCGGGTTGCCGGTGTCGTACCAGCGGCCCTGGATGACCTGCCCGTACACCGCACGGGTGCCGGCGTAGGCGTTGAGGGCGTCGGTCAGGTAGATCTCGCCGTCCCGGTTCTCGTACCAGCGCCGGGTCTGCTCGCGCAGTTCGTCGATGATTCCGGGGGTGATGACGTAGCCGCCGATGGCCGCGTACGAGGACGGCGCGTCAGTCGGCATGGGCTTTTCGACCAGCCCAGTGATGCGCAGCAGGCCCTCGCCGAGGTCCTCCTTGACGACGGGCACGCCGTAGCGCTGGGAGTCGGCGGGGTCCATGGGCATCAGGGCCAGCACCGGGCAGGCGGTCTGCTCGTATGCGCGGATCAGCTGCTGGGCGCGGGGCACCTCGGCCACGAACACGTCGTCCGGCCACAGCACCAGTACCGGCTCGTCGCCGATGTTGCGGGCGGCGTTCAGTACGGGTGTGCCGTTGCCGTACGGCCCGTACTGGTCGAGGTAGGTGATGTGCCCCTTGCGGGCCAGTTCGGCGACCTCCTCCACCGCGTCGGCGTACGCCGTCTTGCCGTCGGCGCGCAACTGCGCGACCAGGCCGGGGTTGGGCCGGAAGTGGTCCTGGATGAGGGACTTTCCGCCGGAGACGACGATGGTGATGTCGGTGATGCCGGAGTCCACCAGTTCACGGACGGTGTGCTCGATCACCGGTTTGTCGCCGACCGGCAGCATTTCCTTCGGTGTGGCCTTGGTCAGGGGGAGGAGGCGGGAACCGAGTCCGGCGGCGGGGATCACGGCCCTGCGGATCGTCGGGGACATCAGCTCTCTCTCGGTCGAAACGGCAGAACCGCACCCGGATGGCGCGGCACCCGCCGACGCTATCAATGCGCCGGACTCCACCTGGATGACTACCCTGTTACCCGATTCTTGGGAAGGCGGGCCGGCGATTGTCCAAGCCGGGCCTCGCCGTGGCATGCCGCGCGGGTGGCCCAGCGGGAGACGGACGTGGCCCGCTCCCCATGTCCATGAGCACGGGCGCCCAGCGGTTTCGTTTTGGGGATCAGCGGGCGGACCGGGGGGAAGATGCTGCGATGTGGAGTGCGGCCGGGTGGATGGTCGCGGGCCGCTCGTAACGGGTGGTGATGCCGCGCCACTGCGTTTTCTCAGCCGATGGTGACGACACGCGCCCAGGGCGGCGGGGCGTCCGGAACGTAGTCGGGGTTCTCCTCGTCCACGGCGCGGGCCGGACGGGGAAAGAGACCGACGACGGTGCGGCAGGGCGGCTGCGCGGAGGGCCATGGCGTCTGACCGTCCGTCAGGGCGACGATCACGTCGGGGCGGGGCCGGGAGCGGAGCGCCCGGGCGAAACCGGAGCGCAGATCCGTTCCCCCGCCCCCGACCAGTGCGATGTTCTCGGCGCGGCAGAGCGGGACGGCGACCCCGGCCGCCGCGTCGCAGGAGATCACCGAGACCAGGTCGCGCCGCCCGCCCACCGCTCGCGAGATCGCCGCCACCTCCAGCAGCGCGCTGCCCAGCTCTGCGTCGCTCACCGACCCGGAGGTGTCGATCACGACGCAGACCCGGGGTGGCGTACGGCGCAGGCTCGGCAGCAGCACCCCGGGGACACCGGCCGAGCGCCGGGACGGACGCCGGTAGCTGTGGTTCTCGCCCACCCCCGGCGCACCGGCAGCCGAGCGGACCGCGGCCCCCAGCAGCTGCCGCCACGGCTGCGGCGGATGGAACGCCGCGTCCGCCCACCGGCGCCACCCCTCCGGCGCCTCGCCCGGTCGTCCCTTGATCCCCTCTGCGACCCGGAAGCGGACGGCGTCCCGCTGCTGTCTGCTCAGTCCGTGTGCCCCGTCGGGCCCCAGCTCCCACGGCCGGTCGTGCCCGTCGGCACCACTGCCGCAGTCCAGCCAAGCCAGCTCCGCGGCGAGCCCGGACATCGACGCCGTCCGCAGGTACTCCTCCATCAGCAGATCGTGGGGCAGCCGCAGCAGCGACGGCAGCACCGCCCCCGCAGGCAGGGGCAGACCGTCACCGTAGATGTCGTCGTTGATCTCGAAGTCGGCGGCGATGTTCCGCCGCAGCCTCCCCCAGCCTTCGACCGGGGGGACCCCCGTCTCGCTTCGCTCGCCCGGCCCGTGCTCCTCGTGCTCCCGTGCATACCGCTCGCCCCGCCCGTGGTGGTCCCGGAGCAGATGGGAGACCTCGTGCACCCAGACGCCCGCCAGCTCCTCCACCGGGGTGCGCGCCACGAAGCCGGGGGAGACGTAGCAGCGCCAGTGCGCGTCCACCGCCATCGTCGGCACCGACCGGTCCTCCACCACGTGCAGCGCGAAGAGCGCGGCGGCCAGGTAGGGGCGGACCCTCACCGCGTGCAGTCGGGCGGACAGCAACTTCTCCATGTCCAGCGGGAGTCCGGGCGAGCCGACCGGCTCGTCGGAGCCGGCCGGCGGCCCCGGCACGGCGGCCCGCACCGGGC
>NZ_JBEOZU010000140.1:0-16688 GCF_040298185.1 Streptomyces sp. NPDC001634
CGCGCTTCGGTCGGGTGGCGGCGCGCTTCGGTCGGGTGGCGGCGCGCTTCGGTCAGGGGGCGGGGCGCCTCGTCCGGGGGGCACCTCAGGGTGTCCGGTGCTGCGGGGTGTCTCCCGTCCGCTCTCTCCCGGCCGTGCGTCCTCCGGCTCGCGCAGCTCCTCCGGCAGCCGTAGATAGGGATTCGTGTCGGGGTTCGGCGGGCGGTACGGCCTGTTCGGTGCGTAGGGACCCGACCGACCGGGCACCGTCGCATACGATGCGGGCGGCCCCGTCGGCAGTCCCGCGCCACCCCGTGCCGGCGGTGCGACCCGGCTGCCCGCCGCCCCGGTCGCGTACGCGAGCAGCGCCCCGGCCGCGCCCGCGCCCGCGCCCCACACGGCACCCAGCAGCAGCGCCATGCCGAGCTGCCCGTGCAGCTCGATGCCCGCACCGAACGCGTCGAGGCCGAACACGGACAGCGAGGCGTCCACCGACACATCGGTCAGCCAGGCCAGCAGCGGCAGCGCCAGAGCCGTCACGATGCCGAGCCGCAGGGCGCAGCGCCCTGCGAAGCCGAGGGGACCCGGGTCCCGTACGGCCGCAGGAGCCGGTACCTGTACGCCCGCGGCATCCCGGGCTCGTACGAGAGGCGTACGTGCCGCCGTCAGGACGCCCGCGAAGAGCATCATGAGCGCCGCGGCGACCGCCAGCAGCCACACCTTGCCGTCCAGGCCGGCCAGACGGCCGAGCGTGACCGGCTGGTCGGTGCTGACACTGAGCAGCCGGTCCAGCGGGTCGGGCAGCAGTTTCGCCAGCTCGCCCGTGGCTTTGCCGTCCCACGGTACGAACAGGCCGAGCGGGATGCCCAGCCACACCCCGTTGGGTGCGCCCAGCAGGGCCGCTCCCGCGATCCGCGCCGGATGGGCGTCACCGATCGCCGCGTACGCCGCCGCCGCGAGGCCGGCCACCACCGCCACCAGCAGTACGGTCACCAGTGCCGACGCGGCCGGACGCACCACGCGGTGCACCGCCTCCCACCCGCGCGGCAGGGGAGTGCGCCGGGACGCGAACAGCGCGATCACCAGGACACCGGCCGCCCACGCGGCGCCCCCGAGGAGCGTGGGCACCGTGTCGACAGTGAAGCCGACCCCGGCCTTCGCATCGATGAGGTCGCCGATCCGGCTCGGCAGCAGCCCCCCGATGTTCCCGAGCCCGGGGATGTCGAGACCGCCGCTGCCGCCCCCGCTTCCGCCCGGCAGCTTGTCGAGCCCGAGCGAGCCCCCGTCGATGGTGACGACGTCATGGCCCGCCCAGGCCAGACCGCCCAGCATCGTCACGAACAGGACGACCACCGCGCCCGCGCGCGCAAGGAGTTCGGCGGGCGCGATCACAACTCCCGCCGTACGCAAGGAACGCAGGAAGAACCAGCTGAGCAGCAGCGCGCCCACCAGGCTCACGCCCAATGGCGTGATCTCCATGGCGGTGGTCGCCTCCGCTCCTCTCAGGCCGAAGGCCGACACGTCCCCTGAGGGTGTGACCGAGCCGTTCGCCCCGAGTGCCACCACCGCCGCGGTCATCGGTCCGAGCGAGCCCGCCGCGTCGGCCTGGAGCAGATGCAGACCGAGCGCCGCCGTCCCCGCCATTCCGATCAACGCCCAGCTCACGGAGGCGATCGCGGACAGCAGCACTTCCGTCCACGGCAGCTTCCTGCCGACTTCCGCGGTCTCGATGCCCATGTCAGCCCCCGATCCGGGCCGCGGCGATCCACCGCGGATGTCCCCCCTCGCGTGGGATTACCACTCTCCGGGCCGGTTTCGTCCCCGTCAACGGGACGTGTCCCGGCGCCCGTGTGCGCTCTTCACAAGGCCCGACTTTCGGACAGAGGGTCGAGCCTGAAATAGTTCCCCACGATGTTCGACATCCCTAGACTCCCTGTGATGGGGGTAACTCGGGGGACAACTCAGTGGGGCATGGAGTGCCTGAACTCGTACTGGAATTGAACGGACGCACCTGGACTCTGGATGCGTCCAGGAGCTACACCCTGGGACGTGATCCGCAGGGGGACATCGTGTTCGACGACGCCAGGGTCTCCTGGCGACACGCCACGATCAGCTGGAACGGCCGCAGTTGGGTCATCGAGGACCACGGCAGCACCAACGGCACGTTCGTGCAGGGACAGCGGATCCAGCAGCTGGAGCTCGGTCCGGGCTCGGCGGTGCATCTGGGCAACGCGACCGACGGACCGCGGGTGAACCTGTCCGGCGCGGCGGCCGCCGTCGCCGCCCCGCAGGCCCAGCCCCAGCAGCAGCCGTACGCGGCCCAGGGTGCCAACGCCGGCTGGGCCCAGCAGGCCCCGCCGCAGCAGGCTCCCCAGCAGAACTGGCAGGAGCCGCAGCAGGCCGCTCAGAACATCCCGCAGCAGCAGGGCCTCGGTGGTGGCGCGGGGGCGCCGCCGGTGTATGGCGACCGCAGTCCGACCACGTTCCACCAGCTCGCCGTGGGCCGTGTGATGCGCATCGGCCGTGCGCTGGAGAACGAGCTGGTCGTCTCCGACCTCCAGGTCTCCCGCCACCACGCCGAGTTCCACGCCAGGCCCGACGGCCGCTTCGAGATCCGTGATCTGGGCTCGCACAACGGCACGTTCGTCAACGGTATGCCGATCGGCAAGAGTGGCTCGGCGCTGCTCGGCCCGAACGACATCGTCGGCGTCGGCCACTCGACGTTCCGTCTGGTCGGTGACCGCCTCGAGGAGTTCGTCGACACCGGTGATGTCTCCTTCTCCGCCCGCCATCTCACCGTCACGGTCGACGGCGGAAAGCAGATCCTCAAGGACGTCTCCTTCGGCGTCCCGGAGAAGTCGCTCATCGCGGTCATCGGCCCGTCCGGCTCCGGCAAGTCGACGCTGCTGAAGGCGCTCACCGGTTACCGCCCCGCCAACCAGGGCGACGTCCTCTACGACAACCGGAACCTGTACAAGCAGTTCGCCGAGCTGCGCCAGCGCATCGGTCTGGTCCCGCAGGACGACATCCTGCACAAGGAGCTGACTGTCAAGAAGGCTCTGAAGTACGCGGCCAAGCTGCGCTTCCCGGCCGACACCACGGCCGCCGAGCGCGAGGCCCGTATCGACGAGGTGCTGCGCGAGCTGAAGCTGGACATCCACAAGGAGAAGAAGGTCACCTCCCTCTCCGGTGGTCAGCGCAAGCGCGTCTCGGTGGCCCTGGAGCTGCTCACCAAGCCGTCGCTGATCTTCCTGGACGAGCCCACCTCCGGTCTCGACCCGGGCATGGACCGCGACGTCATGCAGCTGCTGCGTGGCCTCGCCGACGACGGCCGTACGGTCCTCGTCGTCACCCACTCGGTGGCCGAGCTGGCGATCTGCGACAAGCTCCTGGTGATGGCGCCGGGCGGGTCCGTCGCCTACTTCGGCCCGCCCGAGGAGGCGCTGAACTTCTTCGGCTACGAGACCTGGGCCGATGTCTTCTCCGCCTTCGAGAACTACCGCGACTACGACTGGGCGGGCCGCTGGAAGGGCTCGCAGCACTACCAGATGTACGCCGCGGACATCGACGCCGTCGCCCCCCAGTCGGTCCACATGCCGCCGCCGCAGGCGATGAAGCCGCCCAAGCCGCAGGGCTGGATTTCCCAGCTCGTCACCCTGGTCCGGCGGTATGTGGCGGTCATCGTCTCCGACAAGGGCTTCCTGGCGCTGACCGTGATCCTGCCGGCGGTGCTCGGCGCGGTGAGCCTGCTCATCGACCATGACAAGGGCCTGCTGGTCAACCCGGTCAACCCGAGGACCGGCATCCACATCCCGAACGGCACGGCCACCACGGTCCTGCTGATCCTCGCCGTCGGCGCGTGCTTCGCCGGCGCCGCCAACTCCGTCCGCGAGCTGATCAAGGAGCGGGTTATCTACGAACGGGAACGCGCCACCGGCCTGTCCCGTTCCGCGTACCTGATGTCGAAGGTGATCGTCCTCGGCGCCGTCACCGTGCTGCAGGGTCTCCTGGTCGGCCTGATCGGCTTCTCCAGCCGCGAGATCCCCGAGCAGGGCCTCGTCCTGGGCAACTCCACGCTGTTCGAGCTGTGCCTGCCGATCATGGCGCTGGGCTTCACCTCGATGATGGTCGGCCTGGTCATCTCCGCGCTGGTGAAGACCGCCGAGAAGACCATGCCGCTGCTGGTCATGTTCGCGATCATCCAGGTCGTCTTCACCGGCTGCCTCTTCAAGCTGCACGGCACGGTCGGCGTCAACGAGTTCTCGTATCTGATGCCGTCCCGCTGGGCGGTCGCCGCCGCCGGTACGACGCTGGACTTCAACAACATCGCCCCGAACACGGACGACCCGACCAGCACGGACCCGCTGTGGAACCACACGGTGGGGGCCTGGACCCTGGACATGATGGCGCTGATCGCCCTCGGTGTGATCTGCGGCTTCCTTGTGGCCCGCTTCCTGCGCCGCCACGAGCCCGAGGTCATGCGGAAGTAGTCGGTCGCTCCCGTACGACGCCGAAGGGCGGCACCCGTCAGGGGTGCCGCCCTTCGCATGTGCGTGAAGAGGTCCGCGCCTGCCTCAGTACGCGCTGTTGACGTTGTCCATGGAACCGTATCGGTGCGCCGCGTAGTTGGCGGCGGCGGTGATGTTCGCGACCGGGTCGTAGATGTTCCACGACGTGCCGGCCACGTGGTACGCCCGGAAGGTCGGGTCGATCACCTGGAGCAGACCCTTGGACGGGATGCCGTTGGCGGCGTTGACGTCCCAGTTGTTGATGGCCATCGGGTTGCCCGAGGACTCCCGCATGATGTTGCGGTACAGGCCGTTGTACGAACCCGGGATCCCCTTCTGGGACATGATGTCGAGCGCCTGGTGGATCCAGCCGTCGAGGTTGTTGCCGTAGGTCTTGGGGGCGGCCGGCCGGACCTTGGCGCGCTGGGCGGACCGGCTTGCGGCCTGCTGCGCCTTGCGCTGCTGCGCGGCCTTCTGGGCCGCCTGCTGCTTGGCCTTGTCCGCGGCCAGCTTCTTGGCGGCCTCGGCGGCGGCCTTCTTCTTCGCGGCGATGGCCTGGGCCTTCAGGGCGCCTGCGGCCATCTGGTCGGTGACGCTGACCTCGATGGCCTTGGCCGGCTGGTTGGCGATGGCCGCCGGGGCCGACGCGAGGGCGGCCTCGTGAGTGGTGCTCTCCGCCTGGCTGGGTGCGGCCGTGAACGCGAGGGCGGCGACGCCGAGGGCGGCCACACCGGTGGCTGAGAGCTTCTGGGCCTTGGTCAGCGCACGAGCACGACTGCGAATGTTGGCGTTCAGGGGCATGGCGGAGTGACCTCTTCGAGTAGCGCGGAGGTCGCTCTGGTGCCGGCGGAAGACTGGTGTTTCCAGCACAAGCGCCGCGGACAGAAGACCGCGGCGCCGAGCGACGGCAGCAATTCTTAGCTGCCGCAAAAACACCTGGCAAAGATATGAAGTACTACCCGTGATAGTCGACCCAGGTGGGGCAAAACGGGACAGCTTGACCAGTCTGCCCCGTTCATGGGGGGCCTCTTTATCTCCTATGTTCCTTCGTACGTGATGTGCGCCCTATGCGCGGCGTCACACCGGGTCCCCGATCTTCTCACCAACAGTTGCGGGAGCAACGCTCTGTGTGAGGTGCCTGCTGCGGCAGGATGAGGTGCGTGTCACCGAACTCGTGCCACAGGTAGCGCCCGGCCAGCGCCTCCTCGTAGCCGTGGTCGATCGCCGACCGCCCCGCGATCGCCTCCAGCATCAGCAGATGCGACGCCTCCGGCTCGTGCAGCCCGGTCAGCAGCCCGTCCACGACCCGCACCCCGCGCTCGGGCGTCACCACCAGATCGGTCCATCCCTCCCGCGCCCGTACGACACCGTCGGCACCGGCGGCCGACTCGACGGCCCGCACGGCCGTCGTACCGACCGCAATGACCCGCCCGTCTCCTGCGGCCGCCGCATTGATCAGCCGCGCCGAGGCCTCCGGCACCGCGAAGCGCTCCGGATACGGCGGCTCGTGCGCCTCCGCCGACGCCACCCCCGTGTGCAACGTGATCGGTGCGAACTGCACACCGCGGCTCACCAGCTCCGCCACCATCCGCGAGGTGAAGGGCCGCGCCGCACTCGGCATCTCGGCGCTGCCCATGCCCTCGGCGGACGGCAGCGCGAACACCGTCTGATACACGGACAGCGGCTGATCCCTCTCCGTATAGGAGTAGCGAATGGGGCGCCCATGCCCGTCCAGCAGCCCCACCACGTCCGCATCCGACGGGCGGGCCCACCACAACCGGTCACCCCGCTCCGAGAGGGGCTCCTCCAGGACGAGCACCACGTCGTCCGGGAGTCGCACCTCTGTCCCCGCGGGCCCTCCCGCACGCGCGCGTGTGGTACCCCGTCCATCGGGATCCCGCAGCTCGACGGCCCACCGTCCGTCGTCCCCGCGCGTCGAGAAGTGCACCACCACGCGCGCGTGCCCGATCCGCCCGTCCACCGCGGCCGCCAGCGTCGGCGACGTGTTGACGACGAGCAGATCCCCGGCCCGCAGCAGCCGCGGCAGCTCCACAAACGCGTGGTGCCACACCTCGGTGCCGCGCGAGACCAGCAGCCGCACGGAGTCCCGGGCCAGACCGGGCCCGCGCTGCTCGGCCGGGACCCGCGCCGACAGCTCCTCCGGAACCCTCCCCCACTCTCGACTGCGCTCGAGCGGAGGGACCCCCATCGCCGTCCTCATCGCCCCTCCAGCAGGGACGGCGCACCGTAGCGGCCGCTCGCCGGACGCTCGTCCAGCAGTCTGAGGAACGCGGGCACCACGCTCTGCGGAGCCGGCCGCGGATCGTCGTCGTCAGGTACGGCCGCCGCGTACAGGTCGGTGGCCATGTCCCCGGGGTCCACCGCCCACACCCGCAGCCCGGGCTCCTCCTCGCCCAGCACCGCCGCCAGATGGTCGAGCGCCGCCTTCGACGCCCCGTACCCGCCCCAGGTCTCGTACGTCTCGGCCGCCGCGTCCGAACTGACGGCGATCACCGTGCCCGCGCTCGACGCCCGCAGCAGCGGCAGCGCCTCCTGGACGAGGCCCAGCGCCGCCACCACGTTCACCTCGAGCGCCCGCCGCAGCCCCTCCAGCGTCAGCTCCTCCAGCCGCACCAGCGGCTCCGAGCCCAGCGCGCTCGCGTTGTTCACCAGCAGGTCGAGCCCGCCCAGCCGTCGGGCCGCCGCCACCAGACCGGCCCGGTGCCCGGCGTCCGTGACGTCACCCGGCAGGGCCTCCACACGCGTCCCGTACGCGGACAGTGCCTTGGCCGTCTCCTCCAGGACCTGCGCGGTCCTGGCGTCCAGCACCAGATCCCAGCCGCGCTCCGCCAGTGCCGCGCCGAGCGCCCGCCCCAGCCCCTTCGAAGCCCCCGTGATGATCGCAACCGGCATGACTACCGTCCCCTCGTCCTCGGTCGCCCGTGATCGGCGGTGACCTCAACGTAGGAACGGCACCCCTCCGACCGCCTCGGACGCGGGCCGCAATGAACGGGGGCCCTTCGCCCTAGGCCCATCGGCCCAGGCCCGGCGGCCACGCGTCGGATACGCACGGTCACACCTCACCGGTACGGTGAGGTCATGAGCCATGGACCCCGGTCGGGCCTGTACGCGGTGAGCTCCGCGCTGCTGGCCATGAGCAGGCACCTCGAGGTGCGCGACGTCCTCAAGACGATCGTCGCCTCGGCCCGCGAGCTGCTCGACGCGGAGTACGCGGCGCTGGGCGTCCCGGACGACCACGGGGGCTTCGCCCAGTTCGTGGTGGACGGCGTCTCCGACGCGCAGTGGAGGGCCATCGGTCCGCTCCCGCGTCAGCACGGCATCCTGGCCTCGATGCTGCGCGAGGCGAAGCCGGAGCGGCTCGCCGACGTCCGCACCGACCCCCGCTTCGAGGGCTGGCCGAGCGCCCACCCCGTGATGTCCGACTTCCTGGGCCTGCCCATCCGCGACGGTGACGAGGTCATCGGCGCGCTGTTCCTGGCCAACAAGAGGTGCCCGAAACGGAAGGGCGGTTGCGGCTTCACCGAGGACGACGAGGAGCTGCTCTCGATCCTCGCCCAGCACGCCGCGATCGCCCTCACCAACGCCCGTCTGTACGAGCGCAGCCGCGAGCTGACCATCGCCGAGGAACGCTCCCGGCTGGCCCACGAGCTGCACGACGCGGTCAGCCAGAAGCTCTTCTCCCTGCGGCTCACCGCTCAGGCGGCGGCCGCCCTGGTCGACCGCGACCCGGGCCGCGCCAAGGGAGAGCTGCAGCAGGTGGCCGCTCTCGCCGCGGAGGCCGCCGACGAACTGCGCGCCGCCGTAGTCGAGTTGCGCCCCGCTGCCCTTGACGAGGACGGACTGGTCGCCACCCTGCGTACCCAGATACAGGTCCTCGACCGCGCCCACACCGCGCGCGTGACCTTCACCAGCCGTGCCGTCCGCGCGTTGCCGGCCGCCCAGGAGGAGGCACTGCTGCGCGTCGCCCAGGAGGCCCTGCACAACGCGCTGCGGCACTCCGGAGCCGAGCGGGTCGACGTGACCCTGGAGAAGCGCGGCCCGGGCGCCGTCCTGCGTGTCGCGGACGACGGCAGCGGGTTCGAACCGACGGCGATACGCAGCGCGGGACGCCACCTCGGCCTGGTCTCGATGCGCGACCGGGCGAGCGGGGTCGGCGGCACGCTGACCGTGGAATCGGCGCCCGGGAAGGGCACCACGATCGAGATGGAGGTCCCTGGTGGCTGACGCAATCAAGGTGCTGCTCGTCGACGACCACCAGGTGGTCCGCCGCGGTCTGCGCACCTTCCTCGAAGTACAGGACGACATCGAGGTCGTCGGAGAGGCCTCCGACGGCGCGGAAGGAATCGCCCGCGCCCAGGAGCTGAAGCCCGACGTCATCCTCATGGACGTCAAGATGCCGGGCATGGACGGCATCGACGCGCTGCGCAAGCTCCGTGAACTCGACAGCCCCGCGCGCGTGCTGATCGTCACCAGCTTCACCGAGCAGCGCACGGTGGTTCCCGCCCTGCGCGCGGGCGCCGCCGGTTACGTCTACAAGGATGTGGACCCCGACGCGCTGGCCGGAGCCATCCGCTCGGTGCACGCGGGCCACATCCTCCTCCAGCCGGAGGTGGCCGGCGCGCTGTTGTCGCAGGAGGAGGCCAATGCGGGCCAGGGGAGGGCGGGTTCGCTCACCGAGCGGGAGCGGGAGGTGCTGGGCCTGATCGCGGACGGCCGCTCGAACCGCGAAATCGCCCGCGCGCTCGTGCTCTCCGAGAAGACCGTGAAGACCCACGTCTCGAACATCCTGATGAAGCTCGACCTGGCGGACCGCACCCAGGCGGCGCTCTGGGCGGTGCGCCACGGCGTTAACGGCTGAGCCGATCTTCATACCGTCGTGTGTATGTCCTTCGGGCGGCGCATCCTCGGTGGATCTCCGCCGTTCTCCAAGGCGTACTGCGGCGCCTGCCGCAGCGATCGCAAGGAGAGGGCTCAGAAGTGAAGAACCTGAAGAAGGCCGCAGCCGTCACGATGGTGGCCGGTGGGCTGATCGCCGCCGGCGCCGGCCTCGCCTCCGCCCACGACGGGGCGCACGCCGACGGACGGGCCGTGGGCTCCCCGGGCATCGTGTCGGGCAACGTCATCCAGGCCCCGGTCCACGTCCCCGTGAACGCGGTCGGCAACACCGTGAACGTGATCGGCCTCCTCAACCCGGCCTTCGGCAACCTGGGCGTCAACCACTGAGCCCACACAGGACCTGCTTGTGACGACCGGCCTCCCGGACCGCACCTCCGGGAGGCCGGTCACCTCACGTCATGAAGCCGGGCGAGACACATCAGCCCGTCGGCCGTTTCAGGACGAGCCCAGCTCAGGCAATATCAGCCCGTCGTGGCGGTCCCCCGCTCGAGCGGAGCCGAGAGCTTGGGGGAGTTTGAGGACGAGGCCGTCAAGGCCGAAGCGGGGGTCCGGGGGCGGCAGCCCCCAGGGACGGCCACCTGAACCCCGGGCAACAAAGAACCCCCGGTCACCGCATCTCCCGCTGCTCCACAACGGAGTTGTACGCCGCGACCTGCGCCCGCCGAGCCGTCCGCTCCACCGGCCGAAGCGCCTGTGCCCGCGCCGCCATCTCGGAGGCGCTCACGGCGCCCCCGTGCCCGTTGTCGTACGCCACGGAGATCAGCAACCCCACACGCCGGGCCAGCTCCAACACCCGTACCGCCCGCGGCGGATATCCCGGCGCCAGCACCTCCCGCCCGCGCTCGGCCCGTGCCCGGTACGCATCGACGGCCGCCTCCGCCACCGGCCCGGACCCCGCAACGTCCAGCCGCGACAGCACCTCCGTCGCCTCGTGCAGCGCCTCCGCCAGCTCCCGCTCCGCCTCCCCGAGCGAGGGCACATCGGCGGGCGGCGCCTCCCGCACGGGCAGACAGTGCCAGACGACCTCGACATGCACATCGCCGTCCGGCCCCGCCTCGTACACCTCCGGTACCAGGCCGAACGCCGCGCCGTAGCAGATCACCGCCTCCTCGGCGTCCATCGCGCGCGCGTTGAACTCGGGTGGCCCGCTCAGCCCCAGCGGATGACCCGGCGCGGGCAGCGCGACCCGCAGCCCGGTCACCCCGAGCGTCCGAAGCCGCCCCAGCGCGAGTGTGAGACCGACGGGCGCCAACTCGCCCGGCAGCCCCTCCACCCGGTGCACCGCATCCTCTCCGACGATGGTGGAAGCGGCCTCGTCCGGTGAAACAAGTCCGGCCAAAAGGGCATTTCCCCATGCGGCCAGTCGTCCTGAGCGTGGTTCCGAGAGCATGCCCCCACCCTAAGGACCGGACCGATGGAATGGACGGGGCGACCGGTGGCGTAGATTTCGTGGGGGCTGCGCCCACCGGCGTGGCGGACCGCGCCCACAGGCGTACGCGAGAGCCGACACTGGCCACACTGCAAGGGGAGACAACGCGCTCATGAGCGATGTTCTGGAGCTGGAGGACGTATCCGTGGTCCGCGAGGGCCGGGCTCTGGTGGAGGAGGTCTCCTGGTCGGTCAAGGAGGGCGAGCGCTGGGTCATCCTCGGCCCCAACGGTGCCGGCAAGACCACCCTTCTGAACGTCGCCTCCAGCTACCTCTTCCCCAGCAAGGGCACCGCCACCATCCTCGGCGAGACCCTCGGCAAGCCCGGCACCGACGTCTTCGAGCTGCGCCCCCGCATCGGCGTGGCCGGCATCGCCATGGCCGAGAAGCTCCCCAAGCGCCAGACCGTCCTGGAGACCGTACTGACCGCCGCGTACGGCATGACGGCCCACTGGCAGGAGGACTACGAGGACGTCGACGAGCAGCGCGCCCGCGCCTTTCTCGACCGCCTCGGCATGAGCGAGTACCTGGACCGCAGGTTCGGCACGCTCTCCGAGGGCGAGCGCAAGCGCACCCTCATCGCCCGCGCCCTGATGACCGACCCCGAGCTGCTGCTCCTCGACGAGCCCGCCGCCGGACTCGACCTCGGCGGCCGCGAGGACCTCGTACGCCGTCTCGGCCGCCTCGCCCGCGACCCGATCGCCCCCTCCATGATCATGGTCACCCACCATGTCGAGGAAATCGCCCCCGGCTTCACCCACGTCCTGATGATCCGCCAGGGCAAGGTGCTCGCCGCGGGCCCGCTGGAGCTCGAGCTGACGTCGCGCAACCTCTCCCTCTGCTTCGGTCTCCCGCTCGTCGTCGAGCAGGTCGGCGACCGCTGGACGGCCCAGGGCCTGCCCCTTTCCTGACCCGCGGAAACCCCTGTAAGAAGCCTGTCCCAACCAGATCTGCGCCCTGTCCGCGACCGGACCCGCGGTCCTACCATGACCATGTGAACATCGACGCGTGGGTGTGGTGGCTGGTCGGTGCGGCGGGACTCGGCATCGGGCTCGTGATCACCGCGATGCCGGAGCTGGGCATGCTGGCGGTGGGCGCCGTCGGCGCAGCCGTGATCGGTGCTCTCGGCGGCGACGCCGTCTTCCAGGTCGCGGTCTTCGCCGTCGTCTCGGTCGCGCTCATCGCCGTGGTCCGGCCCATCGCGGCCCGGCACCGCGCCCAACGCCCCCAACTCGTCACAGGAATCGAGGCGTTGAAGGGCAAGCAGGCCGTCGTCCTGGAGCGCGTCGACGGCACCGGCGGCCGTATCAAGCTCGCCGGCGAAGTCTGGTCGGCACGCTCCCTCGACACCGAGCGCGCCTACGAAGTGGGTCAAGAGGTGGACGTCGTGGACATCGAGGGGGCCACGGCGATCGTCATGTGACCTCGAAAGACGCAACTGAACCGAACAGCCCACGAGTTGCGCGACGGTCTGTCAGACTCGACCAGCAAGATCTTCAACAACCATAAGATCTCACAGGCGCCGAGGCGGAGAAGGGTACGGGGAATCACGATGGAACCGATCATCATCGTCCTGATCATTCTGGTGGTGTTGGTCTTCATCGCCCTGATCAAGACGATCCAGGTCATTCCACAGGCAAGCGCGGCCATCGTCGAGCGATTCGGCCGATACACACGGACCCTGAACGCGGGTCTGAACATCGTGGTCCCGTTCATCGACTCCATCCGCAACCGCATCGACCTGCGCGAACAGGTCGTGCCGTTCCCGCCGCAGCCGGTGATCACCCAGGACAACCTGGTCGTCAACATCGACACCGTCATCTATTACCAGGTGACCGACGCCCGGGCCGCCACCTACGAGGTCGCCAGCTACATCCAGGCCATCGAGCAGCTCACCGTCACCACGCTCCGCAACATCATCGGCGGCATGGACCTGGAGCGGACCCTGACCTCCCGCGAGGAGATCAACGCGGCCCTGCGCGGCGTCCTCGACGAGGCCACCGGCAAGTGGGGCATCCGCGTCAACCGCGTCGAGCTGAAGGCCATCGAGCCCCCGACCTCCATCCAGGACTCGATGGAGAAGCAGATGCGCGCCGACCGTGACAAGCGCGCCGCGATCCTCACCGCCGAAGGTACGCGCCAGGCGGCCATCCTCACCGCCGAGGGTGAGAAGCAGTCCCAGATCCTGCGCGCCGAAGGTGAGGCCAGGGCCGCCGCGCTACGCGCCGAGGGTGAGGCCCAGGCCGTCCGCACGGTCTTCGAGGCGATCCACGCCGGCGACCCGGACCAGAAGCTGCTCAGCTACCAGTACCTCCAGATGCTCCCGAAGATCGCCGAGGGCGATGCCAACAAGCTCTGGATCGTCCCCAGCGAGATCGGCGACGCCCTCAAGGGCCTGTCCGGAGCCATGGGTAACTTCGGCCCCCTCGGCGGCGGTTCGGGCAACGGAGGCAACTCCGGCTCCTCCAACAACGGCGGCACGAACACCGAGCGCCGGGAGAAGCCGCCGATCGACTGACGGAACAGCGGTCGTACGACTCTGGGGCCCGCCTCCGACGGAGGCGGGCCCCAGAGTGTCATCCACGCCCTCAGCGGCCTCTGCGCGGTCGTACAAGCAGCTGCAACGGCCCGCCTAGGCCGCCGACTGCCCCAGCCACTCCGGCAGCGCCTCGAGGTCGTCCCGCCCCAGCGCCAGCAGCATCGCGTCCGCGGGCGTCGGCTCGAACGGCTGCCGCAGCAGCGGCATACCCGCCTCCTCCGGCGTACGGTCCGCCTTGCGGTGGTTGTCCTCCGCGCACGAGGCCACCGTGTTCAGCCAGGTGTCCCCACCACCGTGCGACCGCGGAACCACGTGGTCCACGGTCGTCGCCCGCCGCCCGCAGTACGCGCACCTGTGCCTGTCCCGTACCAGGACACCCCGCCTCGACCACGGGGCTTGTCTTCGGAAGGGCACCCGTACGTACCTGCAGAGCCTGATCACCCGGGGCGCCGGTATGTCCACGTCGGCGCCCCGCATACGCAGTTCGGGGTGGGCCTGCTCGACGACGGCCTTGTCCTGCAGCACCAGAACGACGGCCCGGTTCAGAGTCACCGTCGACAGCGGCTCGAAGCTCGCGTTCAGAACCAGCGTGTCACGCATCCAGCCCACCTCCCGTGTGCACCTGCCCACCCCCTGGCGGGCTTGGATCAACTCTGGACGGGCACGCCGAGATGGACAACGCAATAAAAAATGCCCGCCTCTGATCAATTCCAAGACCAGAGGCGAGCAAACGTTCAATGAACGTCAGTCTGCCGAGCAGGTGCGTCAGCTCGCGGCCGGGTTCTCGTACTCACCGATGAGCTGGGCGCGCGCCAGCGCGTGGAACCGCAGATTGAAGCCGACCACCGCGGGCGAAGCGTCCGAGTCCGGACCGAGCTTCTCCTGGTCCACGGCGTACACCGTGAACACATACCGGTGCGGTCCGTCCCCGGGCGGCGGCGCGGCACCGCCGAAGTCCTTCGACCCGTAGTCGTTGCGCGCGTGGACCGCGCCCTCGGGCAGCCCCTCGAACTTCCCGCTGCCCGCACCCGCCGCCAGCTCCGTGACCGAGGCCGGGATGTCGAACAGAACCCAGTGCCAGAACCCGCTCCCCGTCGGGGCGTCCGGGTCGTAGCAGGTCACGGCGAAGCTCTTGGTCTCCGGCGGGAAGCCCTCCCAGCGCAGCTGCGGCGAGGTGTTCCCCGCCGCGTAGACCTGAGCGTCCTTGAGCCTGGCATCCGGCTCGACGTCCTGGCTCGTCACCGTGAACGACGGCACGGGCGGATGGAAGTCGTGCGGCAGCGGCCGCCTCTTGAGCTCGGTCACCTCGGCACCTCCAAGTCAGTGGATCAACCGATTGCAGTCGCTCCAGAGCCTAGAACCAGCTGCGCTTGCTGCCGACCTCCGACAGCCACTGGTGGAGGTACGCGGCCCAGTCCGTGCCGTGGAAGTCGTGCAGACCGACCTGGAAGGAGCGGTAGGAGTCGCTGCCCTCGCTGAACAGACCCGGCTTCTTGTCCATCTCAAGGACGACGTCCATCGCGTGCTCGTCCGCGACGAAGCTCAACTCGACCTGGTTCAGGCCGCGGTACTGAGAGGGCGGGAAGAACTCGATCTCCTGGTAGAACGGCAGCCGCTGCCGCGTGCCCCGGATGTGACCGCGCTCCATGTCGGCGCTCTTGAAGCGGAAGCCCAGCTGGATGAAGGCGTCCAGGATCGCCTTCTGCGCAGGCAGCGGGTGCACATTGATCGGGTCCAGGTCACCGGAGTCCACGGCACGCGCGATCTCCAGCTCCGTCGTCACCCCGATGTGCATCCCGCGCAGCGCCTGACCGTCGATCATGGTGACCGGCGTCTCCCAGGGGATCTCGAGCCCGAACGGTACGGCGTGCACGGCTCCCGCCTGGAGCTCGAAGGCGCCACCGAGCCGCACCTTCGTGAACTCGATGTCCTGCTTGTACTCCGTATCGTCGTGCCCCTCGACCTCGACCTTGGCCTGCAGACCGACGTTCAGCCCCCCGACGGCCTGGTTGACGGACCCGCCCTGGATCCGCACCTCGCCCTGGACGACACCACCCGGCACGACATTGACCTCGGTCAGCACCGTCTCGACGGAAGCCCCGCCGGCTCCCAGGCTCGCGAGCAGCCGCTTGAACCCCATGAATCTTCCCTCCCAGGCAACGCCTGTTCCGTCGTCCCGCCTCTTGCGCGCGTTCTCGTACGTGGATTCTTGATCCCTAGAAACGCAATCCGGCTCGGGGCCGGTTCCGCGTCCTCACCCTTCCAAGGGGAAGGACTCTTGACCACCCTTTGGCACGCAGCCGTCTGGACTACGCTCGTACGACATGATCGCGACCCCCGACCGTACGCCCCTTCCACGGGAGTTCTTCGACCGGCCCGTACTGGAGGTGGCCCCCGACCTCCTGGGGCGCACCCTTGTGCGCACCACCCCGGACGGTCCGATCGCCCTGCGCCTCACGGAGGTCGAGGCATACGACGGCCCGAACGACCCCGGCTCCCACGCCTATCGCGGCCGCACGCCCCGCAACGACGTGATGTTCGGTCCACCCGGTCATGTGTACGTCTACTTCACCTACGGCATGTGGCACTGCATGAACCTGGTGTGCGGTCCGGAGGGCAGGGCGAGCGCCGTGCTGCTCCGCGCCGGCGAGATCACCGAGGGCGCCGAACTCGCCCGCAAACGTCGACTCTCGGCCCGGAACGACAAAGAACTGGCCAAAGGCCCAGCACGCCTGACCACGGCCCTGGACGTGGACCGCGCCCTCGACGGCACGGATGCATGCACCCCCGAAGAGACCGCTTTGCGCATGCTGACCGGCACACCGGTGCCCTCCGACCAGGTACGCAGCGGTCCACGCACCGGCGTCGCCGGCGACGGGGGCATCCACCCCTGGCGCTTCTGGATCGCCAACGACCCGACGGTGAGCCCCTATAGGGCGCACACGCCGAGGCGGCGCCGAAGTTGACGCGTCCCTGGAGGATGCGTAATGTAGCTCGAGCCGCTTGAACCGGGTAAGGCGTTCAGCCAGCAGCCGGAAGCGGCCAACCCACTACCTACGTCATCCCTCGCAGAGGGCGAATTCGGCGTGCCCGCATGCCCGAATTCGAACTCGCGGAACTCGATTATGAGTCCCGGCGGGAATCGGCTAACGTAGTGAATGTCGAAAGGCCGGGAAAAAACCCGGACCCAAGACAAACCCCGCCGACCGGGAATCGGATCGAGAAAAGATCTGATAGAGTCGGAAACACCGAAGGGAAGCGCCCGGAGGAAAGCCGCGAGAGTGAGTCTCTCGGGTGAGTACAAAGGAAGCGTCCGT
>NZ_JBEOZU010000141.1:0-4261 GCF_040298185.1 Streptomyces sp. NPDC001634
GCGCCCAGGCCGCCCGTTGCCGCGCGGGTGAGGCGGCGGGCGAGGAGGCCGGTGCCGCGGACGGCGAGCTGGTCCTCCCGGCCCACGCCGGCGAGCGCGGCGGTGAGCCGTTCGGCAGCCGTGGGGTCGAGGGTGGCGGGAAGGTCGAGCAGGCCGCCCCAGCGCTGGGGCTGTTCGAGGGCGACAACCCGGCCGAAGCCCCAGACGAGGGCCTGCTCGGGGGCGTCGACGGTCTCGGTCGCGCCGGTGGCGACGGCGCCCCGGGTGGCGAACCAGACGGGTGCTTCCTGGCCGAGGTCGTCGAGCGCCTGGACGAGGGAGACCGTGGCGGCGAAGCCGCGGGGCAGGCCGGGCAGGCCGTCGTACTCCTCCTCGTCGAGAGCGAGCAGCGACAGCACGGCCTGCGGCCGGTCCTGTCCGGCGGCGCGGAGGAGTTCGGCGATGCGGTCGCGGCCGTCGTGCGGGGCGACCGCGACGGTGACCGGTTCGGCGCCCGAGCGGGCGAGGGCGTCGACGACGGCGGTGGTGAGGGCGTGGCCGGGGTGCGCGGGGTCCTGGTGGGCGGCGGGCAGGGCGACGAGCCAGTTGCCGCGCAGTACGGGTGCCGGGGTGGCGGGCAGGGGCTTCCAGGTGACGCGGTAGCGCCAGGCGTCGACGACGGCGTTCTCACGGCTGCGCCTGCGATAGTCGCTCAGGGCGGGCAGGACCGTGGAGAGGGTGTCCTGGTCGAGGTGGAGGGCGGCGGCCAGCGGGCCGGTGTCGCCGTTCTCCACGGACTCCCAGAAGCGGGAGTCGAGGTCCGTGCCGGTGGCTTGCGCGGGCCCGGTGAGCTGAGCGGGCGTGGGCCAGTAGGTGCGGCGCTGGAAGGCGTACGTGGGCAGGTCGACCCGGGTGCCGGCGCCGACGAGAGCGGGCCAGTCGACGGGTGTGGCGCCGCGGACGCTCAGCTCGGCCAGGGAGGCGAGAAAGCGGCGCGGCCCGCCTTCACCGCGGCGCAGTGTGCCGGTGACGACGGTGCCGGTGCGGCCGTCCTCGTCGAGCGTGTCGCGGACGGCCGCGGTGAGGACGGGGTGCGGGCTGGACTCGACGAAGGCACGGAAGTCCTGTGCGGCCAGGGCGCGTACGGCGTCGGCGAAGCGGACGGTGCGGCGCAGGTTGTCGTACCAGTAGGTGGCGTCGAGGCGCTCGGTGTCCTGCCAGTCGCAGGTGACGGTGGAGAAGAACGGCACGGTCGCGGCGCGGGGCTGTACGGGGGCCAGGTCGGAGAGGAGCCGGTCGCGGATCTCCTCGACCTGGGCGGAGTGGGAGGCGTAGTCGACGGGGATCTGCCGTGCCTGTGCGCCGGCGGCGGTGAGGTCGGCGACCAGGTCGCGTACGGCATCGGCGTCGCCCGAGACGACCACGGAGGCAGGGCCGTTGACGGCGGCGACCGAGAGCCGCCCCTCCCAGCGTGCCAGCCGCTCCTCGACCTCGGTGACGGGCAGCAGCACGGACGCCATGCCTCCGCGTCCGGCGAGCGCGGTGATGGCCCTGCTGCGCAGGACGACCACGCGGGCCGCGTCGTCCAGGCTGAGGCCCCCGGCGACGCAGGCCGCGGCGATCTCGCCCTGGCTGTGCCCGACGACGGCGTCGGGGTGCACACCGCGGGACTGCCACAGTCGCGCCAGCGACACCATCGTCACGAACAGCAGCGGCTGGACGACGTCCACGCGGTCGAGGGTGGGGGCGCCGTCCTCGCCGCGCAGCACGGCCTCGACGGACCAGTCGACGTACTGCTCGACGGCCGCTGCGCAGGCGGTGAAGTACTCACGGAAGTCGGGGTCGGTGTCGAGGAGTTCGGTGGCCATGCCGGGCCACTGGGGGCCCTGGCCGGAGAAGACGAAGACGGTACGGCCGTCCACGTCGGCCACACCCTGCACGAGCCCTGCCGCCGGTGCGCCCGCCGCCAGGGACTCCAGGCCGCGCAGCAGCTCTGCGCGGTCGTCCGCGAACAGCACCGCGCGGTGTTCGAACGCGGAGCGGGTGGCGGCCAGCGACCAGGCCACATCGTGCGGGGCGAGCGCCTCGTCGGCGCGCAACCGGGCGTGCAGTGCGGCCGCCTGGGCGCGCAGCGCCGTCGAGCTGCGCCCGGAGACGACGTACGGCAGTGTGGTGCGCGGCGGTTCGGCGGGCCGTTCGCCGGGCTCGGCCGGTTCCGCCGGTTCGGAAACGCTCTGTTCGAGGATGACGTGGGCGTTGGTGCCGCTCACGCCGAAGGAGGACACGCCCCCCACGCGCGGCCGGTCGCCGGCGGGCCACGGGCGGGCCTCGGTGAGCAGTTCGACACGGCCCGCCGTCCAGTCGACATGGGTGGTGGGGCGGTCGACGTGGAGGGTGCGCGGCAGCAGGCCGTGCTGCATGGCCAGCACCATCTTCATGACGCCGGCGACCCCGGCGGCGGCCTGGGTGTGTCCGATGTTGGACTTGACGGAGCCGAGCCACAACGGCCGTTCGCGGTCCTGGCCGTAGGTGGCGAGCAGGGCCTGCGCCTCGATGGGGTCGCCCAGGGTGGTGCCGGTACCGTGCGCCTCCACGGCGTCGACGTCGGCAGTGGACAGCTGGGCGTCGGCGAGGGCCTGCCAGATGACGCGCTGCTGGGACGGGCCGTTGGGGGCGGTCAGTCCGTTGGAGGCGCCGTCCTGGTTGACAGCGCTGCCGCGGACCACGGCGAGCACCGGGTGCCCGAGGCGGCGGGCGTCGGCCAGCCGCTCCACCAGCAGCATTCCGGCGCCCTCGGCCCAGCCGGTGCCGTCGGCGGCCTCTGCGAACGCCTTGCAGCGGCCGTCGGGGGCGAGGCCCCGCTGCCTGCTGAACTCCATGAAGAGGCCGGGGGTCGACAGCACGGTGACACCGCCGGCGAGCGCCAGGTCGCACTCCCTCGCGCGCAGCGCCCGTACGGCCAGGTGCAGGGCGACCAGGGAGGAGGAGCAGGCGGTGTCGACCGTGACCGCGGGGCCTTCCAGGCCGAGGGTGTAGGAGATACGGCCGGAGACGACACTGGCGGCGTTGCCGGTGCCGACATGCCCCTCCAGGCTCTCCTGCGAGGCCAGCAGCAGCGCCGTGTAGTCCTGGCCGTTGGTGCCGGCGAAGACACCGGTGCGGGAGCCGCGCAGGGTCGTGGGGTCGATGCCCGCCCGCTCGAAGGCCTCCCAGGAGATCTCCAGCAGCAGCCGCTGCTGCGGGTCCATGGCCATCGCCTCGCGCGGCGAGATCCCGAAGAAGGACGCGTCGAAGTCACCGGCGCCGGCGAGGGCGCCGCCGGAGGTGCTGTAGGTCTTTCCCGGGCGGCCGGGTTCGGGGTCGTAGTGGTCGGCGAGGTTCCAGCCCCGGTCGGTGGGCCACTCGGCGACGGCGTCGCCGCCGGAGCCGAGGAGCCGCCACAGTTCCTCGGGCGAGTTGGCGCCGCCGGGGAAGCGGCAGCTCATCGCGACGATGGCGACCGGTTCCCGGGACGCGGACTCGGCCTCGCGCAGCCGTTTGCGGGTCTCGTGCAGGTCCCCGGTGACCTTCTTGAGGTAGCTGAGGAGCTTTTCCTGCTCGTTCACGCGTACTCACCCACCTGGAAGATCGTGTCGGTCGTGGCCGTGGTCGTCCCGCCGGTTACGGCAGTGGCCGTGGTCGTCCCGCCGGTCATGAGATGCCGAGGTCGTTGTCGATGAGGGCGAAGATCTCCTCCGCACCTGCGGAATCGATCCGGTCCTGGAGGTCGCCGTCGCCGTCGTCCGTCGGCTCGGCCTGCGGCTCGCCCTGGCCGTTCCAGCGGGAGGCGAGCGCCATCAGGCGGGAGGCGATCCGGCCGCGCTGCGCGTCGTCCCCGTCGAGCCCGGCCAGCGCGGCCTCCAGCTGGTCGAGGGCGTCGAGGACGGGCGCGCCGCCGCCCTCGGTGACGGTCAACGACCGCAGGTGGCGGGCGAGAACACGCGGCGTGGGCTGGTCGAACAGGAGCGTGGCGGGCAGCTGGAGTCCGGCTGCCACTCCGAGCCGGTTGCGCAGCTCCACCGCCATCAGCGAGTCGAAGCCGAGTTCGGTGAAGGCGCGGTCGGCGTCTATCGCGTCGGCGGAGCCGTGCCCGAGCACGGTGGCGACGTGGCCGCGGACCAGCTGGATCAGCAGCCGCTCCTGCTCGGCCTCGGCGAGCCCGGCGAGCCGGGTGCGCAGCGCGCCGCCCGGGCAGCCGGTACCCAGCAATGGCTCGGTAACGGTGCCTTGCCCGGCGTGCGGC
>NZ_JBEOZU010000141.1:4271-16449 GCF_040298185.1 Streptomyces sp. NPDC001634
GGTGGCGCCGAGGCCGCTGTCGATCAGGCATACCAGCCGCTCCTCAACGGCCGACGCGATCCGGGCGTGGCGGTTGCGCTGGGCGACGACCGCCGCCTCGGCACCGCCGTCCCGCTCGGCCGTCTGCAGCAACAGCGCCTGCGCTGCGGGCAGTTCGGCGAGCAGCGGGGCGGGCCGTACGGCGGTGAAGCCGGGCACGAAGCGGTCCCAGGCCAGTTCCACGACGGTCAGCCCGGCATCCGCGCGGGCCACTGCCCGGTCGAGCGCGACGAGCGCCGCGTCCGGGTCGAGCGGGACGACACCGCCGCCCCGCAGCCGTGCCTCGGCCTCCGGTCCGCCGGCCGCCATACCGCCGCCGGCCCACGGGCCCCAGGCCACCGCGGTGCCGGGCAGTCCCTCGGCGCGGCGCCGGGCGGCGAGCGCGTCGAGGTAGGCGTTGGCAGCGGCGTAGTTGCCCTGGCCCGCCGAGCCGACGGTTCCGGCGAAGGAGGAGAACAGAACGAACGCCGACAGGTCGCGGTCACGGGTGAGCCGGTCGAGGTTGCGGGCGGCGGCCAGCTTCGGCCGCAGCACCGCCTCCAGACGTTCCGGTGTCAGCGACTCCAGGAGTCCGTCGTCCAGGACGCCGGCGGCGTGCACCACGGCGTCGACCGGGTGCTCGGTGAGCAGCGCGGCCAGGGCGTCCGGGTCGGCGGTGTCGCAGGCGGCCAGTGTCACCTTCGGTCCCGCGGCGGCGAGTTCGGCGCGCAGCGACTCGGCGCCTTCGGCGTCGGGGCCGCGGCGGCCGACCAGCAGCAGGTGCCGGGCGCCGCGCTCGGCGAGCCGGCGGGCCACCCGGGCGCCGAGCGCACCCGTGCCGCCGGTGATCAGCACGGTCTCGCCCGCGCAGTTCCACTCGGGTGCGTCGCTCGGTCCGGACGGCCGGGCGGGCACCAGGCGGCGGGCGAAGACTCCGGCGGCCCGTATCGCGGTCTGGTCCTCTCCCGTGGTGCCGGTCAGCAGTCCCGCGAGCCGTTCGGCGCTGCGGCCGTCGAGTTCGGCTGGGAGGTCGACGAGACCGCCCCAGCGCTGCGGCTGTTCGAGCGCGGCGACCCGGCCGAGGCCCCAGGCGGCTGCCTGGGCCGGTGCGGTCACGGTCTCCCGTTCGGTGGCGGCGACCGCGCCGATGGTGGCGCACCACAGCGGGGCGCCGATCTCCAGGTCGCCGAGCGCCTGGGTCAGGGCGAGCAGCGCCGCCAGGCCGGCCGGGGTGGCGGCACGGTCGGGCGCAACGGCTCCGTCCAGGCCGGTCACCGCGGGTTCCTCGTCCAGTGCCAGCAGGGACAGCACGCCCTGCAGGGTGTCCCGCTCGGGAAGCTTGCGCAGTTGTTCGACGAGCGTGGCCCGGTCCGCGAGGGCGCAGTCCACAGGCAGCGGCACGATCTGCGCACCGTGCTCGGTGAGGCCCTCGACGAGGGTGTCCGTCCACGGGTCGTCGGCCCGGGATGCGGGCAGCGCCAGCAGCCAGGTGCCCGACAGCACCGGCGGCGGGCCGTCCGGTACCGGCCGCCAGGCCACCGTGTACGAGCAGGAGTCGAGCGCCGAACTCTCACGGCGGCGGCGCCGCCAGGACGACAGGGCGGGCAGCAGTTCGCTGAGCGGGGTGTCGTCGCCGAGGTCGGGGCGCTCGGTCAGCTCACCGAGGTCGCCGCGCTCCACGGCGGCCCAGAACTCGTCGTCGACACGGTCGCCGCCGCTCTGCGCCTCGGCGTCGGCGGGCTTGGCCGCCTCCAGCCAGTACCGACTGCGCTGGAAGGCGTACGTCGGCAGCTCCACCGTACGGGCAGGACCGGTCAGCCCCGTCGGCGTCTGCGCCAGCCCGCGCACGTGCAGGGCCCCGGCGGCCAGGAGCGCGGCGATCGGCTCCGGCCGCCCCCGGCGCAGCACAGGAACGGCCACGGCGTGCTCGGCCGACTGCTCCGGGCCCTGGGGAGCGGACTGCTGCAGGGTGTCCAGGGTCATCGCGGTGAGCGAACCGTCCGGGCCGAGTTCGACGAAGGTGCCGACGCCGTCCTCCCGGAGGCGACGTACGCCGTCGGCGAAGCGCACGGTCTGCCGCACGTGCCGCACCCAGTGTTCGGGCGAGGTCAGTTCGGCCTCCGTGGCCCGGTTCCCCGTCACGTTGGAGACGATCGGGATCGCGGGCGCGTCGTAGCGCACGCCGCGCGCGACCTCTTCGAACTCCGCAAGCATCGCGTCCATATGCGCCGAGTGAAACGCATGGCTGACCCGCAAACGCCTAGTCTTTCGGCCCAGCGCGGCGAAATGCCCGGCGATGTCCGACACGGCGTCCTCGTCACCGGAGACCACCACCGCCGTGGGCCCGTTGACGGCGGCGATGCCGATGTGCTTCTCGCGTCCCGCGAGCAGCGGCGCCACCTCGTCCTCGGACGCCTGTACGGCGGCCATGGCGCCACCCTCGGGCAGTGCCTCCATCAGCCGGCCGCGGGCGGCGACCAGCGCACACGCGTCCGGCAGCGACAGCACCCCGGAGACGTGCGCGGCGGACAGTTCACCGATGGAGTGCCCCATCAGCGCATCCGGCGTCACCCCCCACGAGCGCACCAGCTCGTACAGCGCCACGTGCACGGCGAACAGCGCGGGCTGGGTGTAGGCGGTACGGTCCAGCAGTCCGGCCCGCTCCGTGCCTTCCTGGGCCAGCACCACCTCGGCCAGCGGCACGTCGAGGTGCGGGGAGAACGCGTCGCACACGCGGTGGAAGGCGTCGGCGTACACCGGGAACCGGTCGAGGAGTTCCCGGCCCATTCCGGGCCGCTGTGAGCCCTGCCCGCTGAACAGGAACGCCGTACGGCCCCATGGCCCGGTGCGACCGCGTACCACACCGGCGGTGTCCTCGTCGCGGCCGAGGGCGGCCAGCCCGGCCAGGAGTTCCTCGCGGTCCTCGGCGACCACCACGGCCCGGTGCTCGAACACCGCGCGGCCGGCGGCCAGGGAGTGTGCCACGTCGGCGGGGGCCGACTCGGGGTGGGCGGTGAGCCGGGCGCGCAGCCGTTCGGCCTGCGCGCGCAGTGCGGCGGCCGTCCGTCCGCTCAGCGGCCAGGCGACCGGGCCCGCGGTCTGCGTCTCGACGGGGGCCTGTGGGTCGGTGCCCTCCTCCAGGACGACATGGGCGTTGGTGCCGCTGATACCGAACGACGACACCGCCGCGCGCCGCGGACGTCCCGTCTGCGGCCAGGGCTCCGGCTCGGCCAGCAGCTCGATCCGGCCCGCCGTCCAGTCGACGTGGGTGGTCGGCTTGCCCAGGTGCAGGGTGCGCGGCAGCATCCCGTGCCGCATCGCCAGCACGGTCTTGATGATCCCGGCGACGCCGGCGGCGGCTTGGGTGTGCCCGATGTTCGACTTCACCGACCCGAGCCACAGCGGCCGTTCGCGGTCCTGGCCGTACGTGGCGAGGAGCGCCTGCGCCTCGATCGGGTCGCCCAGTTTGGTGCCGGTGCCGTGCGCCTCCACCGCGTCCACATCGGCCGGGGTGAGCCCGCCCGCCGCGAGCGCGGCCCGGATCACCCGCTGCTGCGAGGGGCCGTTGGGCGCGGTCAGGCCGTTGCTGGCGCCGTCCGAGTTGACGGCGCTGCCCCGGACCACGGCGAGCACCGGGTGGCCGTTGCGGCGGGCGTCGGAGAGCCGCTCCAGCAGCAGGATGCCCGCGCCCTCACCCCAGCCGGTGCCGTCGGCGTCGTCCGAGAAGGCCTTGCACCGGTTGTCACCGGCCAGCCCGCCCTGCCGGTCGAACTCGGCGAACGCGCCCGGCGTCGCCATCACCGTCACACCACCGGCCAGCGCCAGATCGCACTCACCGGACCGCAGCGACTGTGCCGCCCAGTGCAGTGCCACGAGGGAGGACGAGCAGGCGGTGTCCACGGTGACGGCCGGCCCCTCCAGTCCCAGCACATAGGCGACGCGGCCGGATGCCACGCTCGCGGCGTGCCCGGTCAGCAGCTGGCCCTGCGCGTCCTCCGGGACGGCGTGCGCGGCCGACCCGTAGCCCTGGTAGTTCGTGCCGACGAACACGCCGGTGCGTGAGCCGTGCAGCCCGCGCGGGTCGATCGCCGCCCGCTCCAGCGCCTCCCAGGAGATCTCCAGCAGCAGCCGCTGCTGCGGGTCCATGGCCAGTGCCTCACGCGGTGAGATGCCGAAGAAGTCCGCGTCGAAGTCGGCGGCGTCGTACAGGAATCCGCCCTCGATCCCGTCCGCCTGCCAGCCACGGTCCGCGGGCGGAGCGCCGATCGCGTCCACACCGTCGGCGAGCAGCCGCCAGAACTCCTCCGGGCCGCGCACACCACCGGGGAACCGGCAGCCGATCCCCACGATCGCGATCCGCTCGTCGTCCGCCTTATCGGCGGCGCGGACGGCCGGGGACGCGGTGCCGGTCGCGGGTGCGGTGCCGGTCGCGGCGTCGTCGAGAAGCTCGGCGCCGATGTGCCGCGCGAGAGCCTGCGGCGACGGATAGTCGAACACCAGGGTCGCGGGCAGCCGGAGCGAGGTCGCCGCGTTGAGGCGGTTGCGCAACTCCACGGCGGTCAGCGAGTCGATGCCGAGGCCGCGGAAGTCCCGGGTGGCCTCGACGGTGTCCGGGCTCGCGTGCCCCAGCACCATCGCGGTCTGGGTGCGTACGAGATCCAGGACCGCCGTCTCCCGCTCGGCCTGCCCGAGCGCCCCGAGCCGGGCCCGGAAGCTCTCGCCGGAACCGCCACCGTCCGCCACGGACGCCGTGCGCCGCGCCGGAGCGACAGCCAGACCCCGAAGCATGACGGGCAGCGCAGCGACCGCCTGCCGGTCGCGCAGCACGCGACGGTCGAGCGCGATCGGCACGAGGACCGGTTCGGTCCGTCGCACGGCCGCGTCCAGGGCACCGAGGCCCTGTTCGGCAGCGAGCGGCTTCATGCCGCCGCGCGCCATACGACGGAGATCGGCTTCGGTCAGCTCGGCGGTCATGCCGGCGCCGGGTGCCCACGGGCCCCAGGCGAGGGCGGTCGCGGGCAGACCGGAGGAGCGGCGGACGGCGGCGAAGGCGTCCAGGAAGGCGTTGGCGGCGGCGTAGTTGGCCTGCCCGGCGCCACCGAATGTGCCCGCGACGGAGGAGAAGACCACGAACGTCGAAAGGTCCGCGTCGCGGGTCAGCTCGTGCAGGTGGGCCACGGCGTCCACCTTCGGGCGCATGACCTTGGCCAGCCGGTCCGCGGTGAGCGAGGCGACCACACCGTCGTCCAGGACACCGGCCGTGTGCACCACACCGGTCAGCGGATGCCCGGAGGGAATCGCTGCGAGGGCGGTGGCGAGCTGGTCGCGGTCGGCGACATCCAAGGCCGCCACCTCGACCTCGGCACCCAACTCCGCAAGCTCGGCGACGAGTTGCTCAGCACCGGGAGCCTCCAGGCCCCGGCGACTGGCCAGCAGCAGATGCCGGATGCCGTGCCCGGTCACCAGATGACGCGCCACCAGCGCACCCAGACCACCCGTACCACCGGTCACCAGCACGGTCCCGTCCGGGTCCAGCGGGGCCGGAACGGTCAGGACCACCTTGCCCACATGCCGCGCCTGGGAGAGGTAGCGGAAGGCTTCCGAAGCCCTGCGCACATCCCAGCACGTCACCGGAAGAGGCTCCAGCACCCCCGCCTCGAAGAGCTCAACCAGATCGGCCAGCATCTGCCCGATCCGCTCCGGACCGGCATCCCACAGATCAAAGGCCCGATACGTCACACCCGCATGCTCGGCGGCAACAGCCTCCGCATCCCGGATATCGGTCTTGCCCATCTCCAGGAAACGGCCACCCCGCGGCAGCAACCGCAGCGACGCATCCACGAACTCACCCGCCAGCGAGTCCAGCACAACGTCCACACCACGACCACCGGTCACCGCAAGGAACGCCGCCTCGAACTCCGTATCCCGCGACGAGGCAATGTGACCGTCGTCCAGGCCCAGGCCCCGCAGCGTGTCCCACTTGCCCACACTCGCCGTACCGAACACCTCAGCACCCAAATGCCGCGCCAACTGGGTCGCGGCCATACCCACACCACCGGCCGCCGCATGCACCAACACCGACTCCCCAGGCTTGACACCACCCAGATCGGTCAACGCGTAATAGGCCGTCAGGAACACGATCGGCACGGATGCGGCCTGCGCGAACGACCAGCCCGCCGGAACCCGCACAAGAGTCCGCGCGTCCGCCACCACCACCGGCCCGAACGAACCCGAGAACAGGCCCATCACACGGTCACCGACCACCAGCCCGGACACACCCGGACCGACCTCGGTCACCACACCGGCACCCTCCAGACCGAAGTCCCTCGCATCACCGGGATACATACCGAGTGCGTTGAGCACGTCACGGAAGTTGACGCCCGCCGCCCGCACCGCGATGCGGACATGGCCTTGCGTCAGCTCGGCCTCCGCCTCCGGGACCGGCCGCAGCGCCAGCCCCTCCAGCGTCCCCTTCTCCACGACATCCAGCCGCCACGCCGACTCCCCTGAGGGAAGCGCGAGTTCACCGCCGAGCGCGGCCCGGCCCAGACGCGGGGTGAAGGCGATTCCTGCGCGCACGGCTACCTCGGTCTCATCGGAGGCCAGCGCGCGCCCCACCACGGCCCAGGACTCGTCCGTACCGTCCACATCGACCAGCGCGAACCGCCCAGGGTTCTCCGCCCGAGCCGCCCGCACCAGACCCCACACCGCAGCCAGAGCCGGATCCGGAGTCCCCTCATCGAGCGCCAGGGCCCCTTCGGTGACCACCACCAGACGGGCACCCTCGAACCGCTCCTCCGCCAGCCAGACACGCACCAGTTCCAGCACATGCGCCGTGGCCGTGTGCGCTGCCTCCGTCGTGTCGCCGGCCGGGGCTTCGACGCGTACCAGCGCGTCCTCTCCCGCCTCGACCCCGGTCGTCGGCAGCGATGTCGGGACGGCCGAGGCGGTCCAGTACCGGGTGCCGTCGGCGGTCGCGTCGAGCGGGAACGGGGTCCAGTCGACTCGGTGCAGCAGTTCGGCGTGACCGGTTGCCGTCGTGTCGGCGGGCGGTGCCGTCAGGGCGCGCAGGGTGAGGGATGCGACGGTGGCGACGGGTGCACCGGACGGGTCGGTGAGTTCGAGGGCGACCGAGCCCGAGCCAGTGACGCGCAGACGGGCGTGGAGACGTGCCGCTCCGGTGGCGTGCAGGGTGACTCCGGCCCACGAGAAGGGCAGGCCCGGGCCGGAAGCGGGGGCGTCGGTGGTCGCCGGGGCCGCGCCGAGGGCGTGCAGCACCGAGTCCAGCAGGGCCGGATGGACGCCGTAACGGCGGGCGTCGGGGGCGGCCTCGTCGGGCAGCGCGACCTCGGCGAACAGGTCGTCGCCGTGCTGCCGGACGGAGGTCAGTCCGCGGAACAGCGGGCCGTAGGACAGGCCGGTGTCCGCCAGCCGCTCGTAGAGCGTGTCCGTGGGGACCTCGGTGGCGTCGGCCGGCGGCCGGGCGGCCGCTGCGGTGTTCGACACGGCGGCCTCGGGCAGCAGAGTGCCGCCCGCGTGCTGGATCCACGGCTCTTCGTCGGGATCGTCCGCGTCGGAGGTGCCCGCGGGGCGGGAGTACACGCCGATCTCGCGGCGGCCGGTGGAGTCCGGGGCGGCGACGGTGACCTGGAGCTGGACGGCGGCTCCGCGGTCGGGCAGCACCAGAGGTGTCCGGAGAGTGAGTTCCTCGACCTGGGCGCAGCCGACGCGGTCCGCCGCGTGGAGGGCGAGTTCCAGGAAGGCGGTGCCGGGCAGCAGGACGGAGCCGGAGACGACGTGTTCGGCCAGCCATGGCTGGAGCTGGGCGGAGATCCGTCCGGTGAACACGGCGGTCCCGCTGTCCGCGAGGGTGACGGCGGCACCGAGCAGGGGGTGACCTGCGGCGGACAGGCCCGCGGAGCGGAGGTCACCGAGGTGGGCGCCGGTGGTGCGCGGCCAGTAGCGGCTGTGCTGGAAGGCATACGTGGGCAGTGCGACGGGGCGCGCCGGGGGGAAGAACGCCGACCAGATGACCTCGGCGCCGTGTGCGAAGAGCGTCGCGGTCGCCGACAGCAGCGTCCGCGGCTCCGGGCGGTCCGGGCGCAGGGACGGGACCGCCACCGTTTCGCCGTCGGTGAGGGAGGCGTGGGCCAGCGCGGTGAGGGTGCCGTCCGGTCCCAGCTCCAGGAATCGGGTGACGCCCTCCGTCTCCAGAGCGCGTACGGCGTCGGCGAAGCGGACCGCCTGGCGGACGTGCCGCACCCAGTAGTCCGGGGAGCGCAGTTCCTCGGCGGTGGCGGGCTCACCGGTCACGGTCGAGACGACGGGCAGGTGCGGTCGTTCGTAGGACAACGCCTCGGCCACCGCGCGGAAGTCGGCCAGCATCGGCTCCATCAGCGGCGAGTGGAAGGCGTGGCTCACCCTCAGGGCGGTGACCTTGCGGTCCTGCGCACGGAAGTGGGCTGCGATCTCCTGGACGGCTTCCGAGGCGCCCGCGATCACCACGGCCCGCGGGCCGTTGACCGCGGCGATACCCACCTCTTCATTGAGGAGCGGCTGGACCTCGTCCTCGGCGGCCTGGAGAGCGACCATCGCCCCGCCGGACGGCAGCGCCTGCATCAACCGGCCTCGCGCGGCCACCAGTCGGCAGGCATCAGCCAGCGACCAGACCCCCGCCGCATGTGCCGCCGCGATCTCACCGATCGAGTGTCCGGCCAGGACGTCCGGGTGCACGCCCCACGACTCCAGGAGCCGGAACAGGGCGACTTCGAGGGCGAAGAGGGCCGGCTGGGTGAACTCGGTGCGGCCGAGCAGCTCGGTGTCGTCCCCGAAGACGACCTCCCGCAGCGGGCGCGGCAGTTCCGCGTCCAGATGCGCGCAGGCGGCGTCGAAGGCATCGGCGAAGACGGGATACGTCTCGTACAACTCGCGACCCATGCCGAGGCGTTGGGCTCCCTGACCGGCGAAGAGGAACGCCGTACGGCCCTCGGTCCGCGCGCGGCCGGTGACGACGTCGGTGGCGGGCTCGCCCATCACCAGGGATGCGAGCGCCGACAGCAGTTCCTCGCGGTCGGTGCCGACCACGACGGCGCGGTGTTCGAGTGTCGTGCGGGTGGTGGCGAGGGACAGGCCGAGACCGGCTGTGGTGAGGTCGGGCCGGGCGTCTGCGTGGCCGAGGAGCCGTTCGGCCTGATCGCGCAGGGCGTTCTCGGAGGCGCCTGAGATCACCCAGGGCAGGGGCCGGCCGGCCGCGGCCCCGGTGTCGGTGTCCCCGGAAGCCGTGGGTTCGACGCTTCCCAATTGGCCGGCGTCCTGCGGCTGTTCGTCGTCCTCCGGCAGACGTGCGTCCTGCGGCTGCTCGACGATGACGTGCGCGTTGGTGCCGGAGACGCCGAACGCGGAGATTCCGGCGCGGCGCGGCCGGTCGGCACGGGGCCATACCGTGCTCTCCGTGAGGAGTTCCACGGCGCCCGCGGACCAGTCGACGTGCGTGCTGGGGACGTCGGCGTGCAGGGTGGGCGGCAGGACACCGTGCCGCATGGCCAGAACCATCTTGATGATGCCGGCGACACCGGCGGCGGCCTGGCTGTGCCCGATGTTCGACTTCAACGAGCCCAACCACAGGGGCTGTTCGCGGTCCTGGCCGTAGGTGGCGAGGAGGGCCTGGGCCTCGATGGGGTCGCCCAGGGTCGTACCGGTGCCGTGTGCCTCCACGGCGTCCACGTCGGCCGGCGCGAGTCCGGCGTCGGCCAGTGCGGCGCGGATGACGCGTTGCTGTGCGGGCCCGTTGGGGGCGGTGAGGCCGTTGCTGGCGCCGTCCTGGTTGACGGCGGAACCGGCCACCACCGCCAGCACCGGGTGTCCGTTGCGGCGGGCGTCCGAGAGGCGTTCCACGACGAGCACGCCCACACCCTCGGCCCAGCCGGTGCCGTCGGCGTCGTCGGAGAACGCCTTGCACCGGCCGTCCGCCGCCAGACCGCGCTGACGGCTGAACTCCAGGAAAGCGCCGGGGGTCGACATGACGGTGACACCGCCGGCGAGGGCGAGGTCGCACTCGCCGGCCCGCAGTGCCTGCACCGCGAGGTGGAGGGCGACCAGAGACGACGAGCAGGCCGTGTCGACGGTGAGGGTCGGCCCTTCGAGCCCGAGGACGTAGGCGATACGGCCGGAGACCACGGCGGCGGCGTTGCCGGTGCCGAGGTAGCCGTCCCCGGCGTCGGGCGTGCTGAGCAGCAGCGCGGGATAGTCCTGCCCGTTGGAGCCCATGAACACGCCGGTGCGGCTGCCGCGCAGGCCGCCGGGGGCGATGGCGGCGCGCTCCAGCGCCTCCCAGGAGGTCTCCAGCAGGAGCCGCTGCTGCGGGTCCATGGCCACGGCCTCGCGCGGCGAGATCCCGAAGAATGCGGGGTCGAAGTCGCCGACGCCGGTGAGGAATCCGCCGTGGCGGGCGTAGCTGGTGCCGGGGCGCCCGGGTTCGGGATGGTAGAGGGCGTCGAGGTCCCAGCCACGGTCGTCGGGGAACTCGGTGACGGCGTCCCGTGCGCCGGCGACAAGGTCCCACAGTTCGTCGGGGCCGGTGACGTCGCCGGGCAGTCGGCAGCCCATGCCGACGATGACGATGGGGTCGTCGGCCGTGCGTTCCCCGCGTCCGGCGCCGGACGCGGTGCCGGGGTGGCCGTCGGCGTGGTCGCCTCCGTGCTCGTCGAACAGTTCGCCGTGCACGAAGGCGGCGAGGTCGACGGGGGTGGGGTGGTCGAAGACGAGCGTGGCGGGCAGCGCGAGGCCGGTCTCGGCGGCGAGTCGGTTGCGTAGTTCGACGGCGGTGAGGGAGTCGAAGCCCGAGTCGCGGAAGGCGCGTCGGGTCTCCAGGAGCCCGCCGTCGGCGTGGCCGAGGACGGCCGCGGCGTGGGTGCGGATCAACTCCAGCAGGGCGCGGGTGCGTTCGGCGGCCGGGCGGCCCGTCAGGCGCCCGCGCAGTGCGGCGCCGGCCCCACTGTCGTCCGTGCCCGCCTGCCCGTCGCGCAGCGCCTCCCGTGCCTCGGGCAGGTCGCCGAGCAGGAGGCTGGGGCGGGTGCTGGTGAATCCGGGGGCGAACCTCGACCAGTCGACGTCGGCGACGACCTGCCCGGTGGCGTCCTGCTGCAGGACGCGGCGCAGCGCGGCCAGCGCGATGCCGGGGTCGAGGGCGGCGAGTCCGCGTCGGCGCAGGTACTCCTCGGCACCGTCCTCGGCGGCCATGCCGCCCTCGCCCCAGGGTCCCCAGGCGACGGAGGTGGCGGTGGCACCGCGGGCGCGCCGCTGTTCGGCCAGTCCGTCGAGGTAGGCGTTGGCGGCGGCGTAGGCGGTCTGGCCCCCGCTGCCCCACACGCCCGCGATGGAGGAGAACAGTACGAACGCGTCGAGCGGCCGGTCTCCCTGGGCGCGCAGTACGGCGTCGAGGTGGGCGGCGCCGTGCGCCTTCGCGGCCAGCACCGACCGGAAGCGGTCGGCGTCGAGGTCGGGCAGCGGCAGGTTGTCGGTGACACCCGCCGCGTGGACCACGGCGTCGACGGTGTGCCGGGACAGCAGCCGCTCGACGGCCGCGCGGTCGGCGACATCGCACGCCTCGACCGTCACTCGGGCGCCGAGCGCGGTCAGTCGCTCCGTAAGCTCGGCTGCGCCGGGGGCGTCGGGGCCGCGGCGTCCGGTCAGGACGAGATGCTCCGCGCCCTGCTCGGCGGCCCTGTGGGCGACCCGGGCGCCGAGCGCGCCGGTGCCGCCGGTGATCAGGACCGTGCCGCGCGGCTGCCAGCCGCTGCCGGTGGTCCCCGGGACGCCCTGGTCCTCGGCGTGCAGCAGGCGCCGCGCGAAGACACCGGAGGCGCGCACCGCGACCTGGTCCTCGTCACCGGTCCCGGCCAGTACGGCCGCGAGTCGTCCCGCCGCGCGGCGGTCGACGGTCCCCGGCAGGTCGACGAGGCCGCCCCATCGGTCCGACAGTTCCAGCGCGGCCACCCGTCCCAGGCCCCACAGCGCGGCCTGCGACGGGTCGGGGGCGGCGTCGGAGCGTGCGGTGGCCACCCCACCGCGGGTGGGCCGCCACAGGGGGGGGGTCACCAGTGCGGGGCCGAGCGGCTGCACGTGGCGGTCGGTGAGGGTCAGGACGTCCGCCGGGGGCTCG
>NZ_JBEOZU010000142.1:0-16440 GCF_040298185.1 Streptomyces sp. NPDC001634
GGCTGGGGCATGGCAGGCCACTGCGCCGCCGGGCCGGGCGCGGCAGGCTGGTAGGCGGGCGGCAGCGGCGGAACCGTGCTGTGCGGCACCGGCGGCGGGGTCCAGCCCTGCGGCGCCTGCGCGTTCGCGGCGTCATCCGGGGCGGCGGGGGGTGCGGCAGGGGCGTCGTCGGCCTTGGCGGCGTCGGCGGGCTGCTGTGCGGCTGGTACGACAGCGGCGGGCTCGGCGTCCTGCGCCGCCGTCACGCGGCCGCTCCCGTCCTCGGGTTCCTGCTCCGCAGCATCCCCCGGTGCGGAGACGGGGGCGGAGGCGGCGTCGGGGGAAGTGGCGTCGGAGGAGGGGGAGTCGGACCCGTCGGGGGCCTCGGCGCCGGAGACGACGGGAGCCGGGGCGACAGGGGCCGCGGCGGGAGCATCGGTGGACGGCGCACCCTCGCCCTCACCGGTCGCCTCCGAGGCGGATCCGGTGTCACCCGCGGCGGCGGCCGCACCGCTCGCGTCCTGGGCGGCGGAGCCGGGCTCGTCCTCGGCGCCCACGCCTGCGGCAGCCTCCGAGCCGCCGCTCTGGCCGCCGTCACCGGAGGCCGATGCTCCGGCCTCGGCCGAGGGCGCGGTCAGTTCGAAGTCGCCCCCGTCCCGGGCGCCTTCCGTGCCCTCCTGCGCGTCGGGCGCGCTCGTTCCGAAGCCCTCGGCCGCCTTGCTCGCGGCCGCCAGCTGCTCGAACTCCTGCTTGAGCGCGACCGGGGAGAACCGCATTGTGGCGCCGCTCTCCAGGCCTCCGGTCGCGGGCTCGTCGGCCGACGGCGTCCACACGGGAAAGCCCTCGTCGGACGTGGGGTCGGACGCACCGGCGGGGTTGTCGACCGGACCGGGAGGTGCGGCCGGCGGAGCCGAGGCGGCGTCCGCGGAGGGAACCGGCGGCGCGGGCGGAACCGGAGCCGGCGGTACGGGCGGAACCGGAGCCGGCGGTACGGGCGGAACCGGAGCCGGCGGTACGGGCGGAACGGGAGCCGTAGGAACCGGCGCCTCCGGGGCCGGTGCCGGGTCCGAAGACGACGTGTCCGCCGACCCCGCGGACGCGTTCTGCGTGTACCAGGCGGGTGGCGCGTAGTCGATGGTGAACTCGCCCGTCATCTCGATGGCGGACTCGGCGTCGGACTGGTCATCGTCGGGTGAAGCCCAGCCCCCGCGGATCCCGTTCCGATCGCTGCTCACAGTTCCTCCTGGTGTGGTCGAGCACCCTCATGCCGTGCTGGGGCGACCGCTCTCGTTGTACGAAGTCGTCCGATGTAGTCCGATTCCGCCCGGCAATCCCCCCTGGGGCGCCGACGGCCCGCCACAGGTTCTGGTGTGGCGCCCGGTACCAGCCTAATCACCACGACCGTCCCCACGGCAGGCCCGTCCGCCGCTCCGCGCCCTCCCGTCGCGTCACACCATGCTCGTACCTGACACGCCTATGAACCATGACCGTTCACAAACCGGATGCCATCGATGAGCAAAACGGACGAATACAGGGTGTGAACCGGTCTCAATCACCTCATGACCGGCCGCCGTTGCAGTCGGCGGTCCGGCAAACGGGCTCGGGAACTGTCCGTCAACCGAAAACGCTACGGCTCTTACTCCGCCGCCGGCCCTCCGTTGTGCGGCGCCGGCTCCAGGTCGAACTCCCCGTCGCGCGCGCCCAGGACGAACGCCCGCCACTCCGCCTCCGTGTACCGCAGTACCGTGTCGGGGTCGAGGGAGGACCGCATGGCCACCGCTCCTCCCGGCAGATACGCAATCTCGACGCGCTCCTCGTGCTCCTCGGTGCCGGGCGCGCTGTGCCATTCGACGTCGGAGATGTCGAGGGCGTAGAGCTCGTTCTTCTCCCGCTCCTTGCGTGCCTTGATGTCCTCGGCCCGTGCCTCGACACCCTTGTCCTGAGCCTCGGCCATGGTGAGACGGCCCCTTCCTGACGTGCGAACGAACTGTCCGCTCACCCTACTGGTCATCACGCCTCCCCTACCGGCCAACGGAACAGGCGGCGCCCCCTGGCGGTAGGGTTCCGGCGTTCGCGTGAGCACACGCGAACAGGCCGGAGAATCAGGGCATTTCACGCGATCCAAAAGCGTGAGCGGCCAAGTGACCGGCCCCAAGGACCCCTTGACGGCTCCGCGACGGAGCCTTCCGGGGGAGCGGCGCAGGATCTTCACAGTGCCGACGCACAACCATCACCGAGGGGGAACAGGTGAGCATGACGGTGGCCGCAGCGGGCGGGCCGGTTACCGGAGCCCGGTCGAGGGGCACCCCGGCCTGCCGCCACCTCGTCTGCCGACGGTTCTGCCGCTCGGCAGCCTGACGTCCTTCCGGACCGCTTCCCGGAGATCGCCGAGGGTTTCGTCCCGCTTGCGCCGATCCCGCCAACGCCCGCCATCTTCGACGTGTTTCCGGCCGCCCGGGCCATGACCAGCAGGAAAGGTATTGAGACGTGAGCTTCGGCCCACCTCCTTCGGTATACACCCAGTCCGCCGTGGCGGCGGACAACACCCGAACGCGGCACCGCAGGCGACTGCTCGCCGTCGTGACCGGCCTTGTCGTCGTCGTCCTCGCGGTAGGCGGTTGGCTGCTGTGGCACGGGCCCGGCGGGCAGACGTCGAACACCAGGCCCGCGGTGGCCCGGCAGGCGCCGGACGAGATCAGGGAAACGGTCGAGAAGGTCCCCCGCAGCCCCGAGGGCGCGGTGGTGATCGACCACAACGAGAAGAACCTCGAGAAGAACGACGCCGACCCCCGCTACGCGCCGGGCACCTGGGCCACCCGCAAGATCTTCGCCAAGGGCGTCGCCCACACGATCACCGGGTTCAAGATCGATGACGGCAACATGGACGAAACGGCGTGGACCATCCAACTGGACGGCCACATCTGCGCCACCACCCCGCACGTCACCGCGGACGGCCGTACCGCGGTGGTCGTCCAGCCCACCAAGCCCAAGGGATCCACGTCCTCGGGTGTCTGCGACGAGGTGCTGTTCTTCGACATCGACACCGGTAAGAAGCTGTGGCAGGCGAAGATGCCGAACGCCACCCACGCATACGTCACGAACATCAACCTGACGATGACGCGGGGCACCGTCGCCATCGCCTGGGGCGAGGGCTCGGTCGCGTACGACATGAAGGCCGGCAAGCAGCTCTGGAAGAGCAGCGTCTCCACGTGCATGGACAAGGGCTTCGCGGGCGGTCGCGCCCTCCTCGCTCTCAGGCAGTGCGGGCAAGCGAGCGACCGGACGTTCGAGGTGCAGAAGGTCGAACCCCGTACGGGCCGGCCCGAGTGGACGTACAAGGTCGACAAGGGAGTCCAGGCGGTCTACCTTCCCTCGTCCGATCCGCCGGTCATCGCCGTCGGGGCGGGCGACATCACGGTGACCGACCTGATCACGCTCGACGGTCACGGCAACCGCCTTGCCACCATCACCATGCACGGGGAGGCCTACGACCCCATGTGCGGCCAGCGGTACGGGGCGTCGTCGTACTTCGGCGACGTGGAGTACTGCGACGGCATGGTCGTCGGACGGAACGAAGTCTTCGTCGCGAGCAAGGACGAGACCGAGATCGACCAGGCGTCGAACTGGATCATGGCGTTCGACATCAGGACGGGGAAGACCATCCGGAAGTTCGAGGGGCGGGCGCTGCAGCCGGTCTACCCGCTGCGTATGAGCGGGGATCAGCTCCTGGTGTACCGGAACACCGCGGACGACATCGGCCCTTCGGCGGTGGTGCTCTGGAATCCGCGCACGGGCAAGTCGACGCCGTTCCTCTTCTTCGCCCTCCCGAGCGACGACGACAGCGCGCTCAGCGACCCGGAGGACTCGGACATCATCGTCGAGCAGGGCCGGGTCTTCTTCGCGAAGCGGGAACTGACGCCGGACGCGAAGTACCCCAAGAACGCCGTCCTGGGTGCCATCGGCATCGGGAGCGCCGAGTAGCGCTCAGAAGCGCGGCGGGCCCCGGGACGCGGACTTCGTCCCGGTCGCAGCGCTCCCGCCGACGCTCGCCGCTTTCGACCCGTATGCGGCCGTCCAGGCCATGAACCAGCAGCTGAAAGGCATTCCGACGTGAGCTTCGGCCCGCCGCCCTCCATCTACACCCAGTCCGCTGTGGAGGCCGAGAACCGCAAGAAGCGCCGCAAACTGATCACGTTCGCCGCCGTGGCGACAGCGGTCGCCGTGCTGTGCGCGGGAGTCTGGGCACTGTCGTACGCGGCCGGTGACAGCCCTTCGGACCGGCGCCCGGTGGCCGCGCGACAGAATCCCGACGACATCCGGGACACGGTCGAGCGGCCTCCGGCCAGCCCGGAGGGGACAACCGCCGTCGACTACCGCACCAAGCTCAAGGTGAACCAGAACCTGGACGCCTGGGGAACATGGGCGACCGACAAGACCTTCGCCAAGACCCTGGACAACCGGATCACCGGCTTCAGGATCGGCACCGGCCAGGTGGCCTGGAAACTCGCCTTCCCGGGCGCCGTCTGCGCCGCGACCCGGCACGTCACCGTGGACGGTCGCACCGCCATGGTCTTCTCGGGCGAGGCGCCCCAGAAAGTCGACCCCAACGACACGGCCCCGGGCCAGTCCTGCGACCAGCTCGCGATGTTCGACATCGACACCGGCAAGCAGCTGTGGCACGTGAAGCTGCCCAGGAACGGCCTCATGGGGATCACCGTCACGTCGATGAAGGGCAAGGTCGTCGCGGCGTGGGACGCGGGCTCGGCGGCCTACGCCATGGCCGACGGCAAGCTGCTGTGGTCGCACGAGGCACAGTCGTTCTGCAAGGACAGCGGGTACGCAGGCGGCAAGGCCCTGGTACGCCTCGTGACATGCGGGAGCGGAACAAACAAGAGGTTCCTGGTCCAGGGGACGAACCCCGCGACCGGCAAGTCGGAGTGGAACTACCAGGTGGCGCCCGGCGTCGAGGACGTACGCCTGGTCTCCTCGTCCCCCGCCGTCGTTGCGGTGGCTGCGGGCGACATGTACGTCAGCGACCTGATCTCCCTCAGCGATCGGGGAACACACCGGGCATCGATCTCGGTGCCCCACGACAAATACGCCACCAAGTGCGGCACCGACGTGACGGACCCGATCGAGAACTGCGAGGGCGTGGTCGTCGGAAACGGGCAGCTGTACGTCGCCACGGCGCCCCGCGAGTTCGGCACGGCGGCCCGAGGGCAGGCGGCCAACGAAATCGTCGCCTTCGATCTGGCCACCGGGAAGAGCCTGCGCAAGTTCGACGCGAAGTCCAGCCGCCCCATCTACCCCATCCGGATGAGCGGCGACCGGCTCATCGCGTACCGGGCGGCCGTCGGTGACGCACTGAACGCCGCCATGAGCATTGATCCCGCCACGGGGAAGCAGACCGTGCTGCTGGTCTTCAACGCCGACAGCCTGCCGCTCCTCGACGACGCGGACGTCCGCTTCGAGCACGGCCGTATCTTCTTCGCGGTGACTACGGTCGCCGGGCCGGCCGGCAAGGACGGCGAGGGGGACAGCGAGACGGTCGCGGAGGGGTTCGGGACCGGCTGACCGGCCCCCGGACAAGCACGTCCGTCCAGACTGGTACGCTGTGTGACGGCCGTTCGTGTACGCACCCCCGGACCCCACCCGAGCCCCCGAAAGGGACGCCCAGGGTTCCGGAGGCCGCGCCCGGCGGATCCCCTGCCTCCCGAGTCATGGAAGCCTCCCTGAGAAGAAGACCAGGGGCACTCGGAGGCATTCAGAAGACTACGAGGAGTACGCGTGTCGCTCGACGCCGCTACGAAGAAGCAGATCATGGCCGAGTTCGGTACCAAGGAGGGCGACACCGGCTCCCCCGAGGTCCAGGTCGCGATGCTCTCCCGCCGCATCTCGGACCTGACCGAGCACCTCAAGACCCACAAGCACGACCACCACTCCCGTCGTGGTCTGCTGATCCTGGTCGGTCAGCGTCGCCGTCTGCTGCAGTACCTGGCCAAGAAGGACATCCAGCGCTTCCGTGTGCTGGTCGACCGCCTCGGCATCCGCCGCGGTGCGGCGGGCGCCAAGTAAGACGCCGCGAAGGGAGCGGTTCCCGTACGAAGGGGGCCGCTCCCTTTGCTGTACGTGCGGACTGACACCGCGCCTTTGTAGTGTGGTAGCACAACGCAATACGCACGACACCGTGTGAGGAGTGCCTGGACACACCGGGTAACGCCGCACACACCGAACGAGGAGGAGCGCACCTCGCCGCCGCCGGTCCTCGGTAGTGGCCCCCGGGGGGAAGTGAGCCCCGGGTGCTTCGATCGAAGACCGGTCCGCACCAGACGGCGCGCTTCTCCGCCACCGTCCCCCTGCCACACGGGCAGCCGGGGACGAAGACGAGGAGAAAACGCTAGTGGAGAACGAGACCCACTACGCCGAGGCCGTCATCGACAACGGCTCCTTCGGCACCCGTACGATCCGCTTCGAGACGGGCCGCCTGGCCAAGCAGGCCGCCGGCTCCGCCGTGGCGTACCTGGACGACGACACGATGGTCCTGTCGGCCACCACCGCGTCCAAGAACCCCAAGGACCAGCTCGACTTCTTCCCGCTGACGGTCGACGTCGAGGAGCGGATGTACGCGGCCGGGAAGATCCCCGGTTCCTTCTTCCGCCGTGAGGGCCGTCCGTCCGAGGACGCCATCCTCACCTGCCGGCTCATCGACCGTCCGCTGCGCCCGTCCTTCAAGAAGGGCCTGCGCAACGAGATCCAGGTCGTCGCCACCATCATGGCGCTCAACCCCGACCACCTGTACGACGTCGTGGCGATCAACGCCGCGTCCGCGTCCACGCAGCTGGCCGGTCTGCCCTTCTCCGGCCCGATCGGCGGCGTCCGCGTCGCGCTGATCAACGGCCAGTGGGTCGCCTTCCCGACGCACACCGAGCTCGAGGACGCCGTCTTCGACATGGTGGTCGCGGGCCGCGCCCTGGAGGACGGCGACGTCGCGATCATGATGGTCGAGGCCGAGGCCACCGACAAGACCATCCACCTGGTCAAGGGCGGCGCCGAGGCGCCGACCGAGGAGGTCGTCGCCGCCGGTCTGGAGGCCGCGAAGCCCTTCATCAAGGTGCTGTGCAAGGCCCAGGCGGACCTCGCCGCGAAGGCAGCCAAGCCGACCGCCGAGTTCCCGATCTTCCTCGACTACGAGGACGACGTCCTGGAGGCGCTGACCGCCGCGGTCCGCCCCGAGCTGGCCCAGGCGCTCACCATCGGCGGCAAGCAGGAGCGCGAGTCCGAGCTGGACCGCGTCAAGCAGCTCGCCGCCGAGAAGCTCCTGCCGGAGTTCGAGGGCCGCGAGAAGGAGATCTCCGCCGCGTACCGCTCGCTGACCAAGACCCTGGTCCGTGAGCGCGTCATCAAGGAGAAGAAGCGCATCGACGGCCGTGGCGTGACGGACATCCGTACGCTCGCCGCCGAGGTCGAGGCCATCCCGCGGGTCCACGGTTCGGCCCTGTTCGAGCGCGGCGAGACCCAGATCCTGGGCGTGACCACGCTGAACATGCTGCGCATGGAGCAGCAGCTCGACACCCTCTCCCCGGTGACGCGCAAGCGTTACATGCACAACTACAACTTCCCGCCGTACTCCACCGGCGAGACCGGCCGCGTCGGCTCCCCGAAGCGCCGCGAGATCGGCCACGGCGCCCTCGCCGAGCGCGCCCTGGTGCCGGTCCTGCCGACGCGCGAGGAGTTCCCGTACGCGATCCGTCAGGTGTCCGAGGCCCTCGGCTCCAACGGCTCGACGTCCATGGGCTCGGTCTGCGCCTCCACCATGTCGCTGCTGAACGCCGGTGTGCCGCTCAAGGCCCCGGTCGCCGGTATCGCCATGGGTCTGATCTCCCAGGAGATCGACGGCGAGACGCACTACGTCACCCTCACCGACATCCTCGGTGCGGAGGACGCCTTCGGCGACATGGACTTCAAGGTCGCCGGTACGAAGGAGTTCGTGACCGCCCTCCAGCTCGACACCAAGCTGGACGGCATCCCGGCCTCCGTCCTGGCCGCGGCCCTGAAGCAGGCCCGTGACGCCCGTCTCCACATCCTCGACGTGATGATGGAGGCCATCGACCGGCCCGACGAGATGTCCCCGCACGCCCCGCGGATCATCACCGTCAAGATCCCGGTCGACAAGATCGGTGAGGTCATCGGCCCCAAGGGCAAGATGATCAACCAGATCCAGGAGGACACCGGCGCCGAGATCACGATCGAGGACGACGGCACGATCTACATCGGTGCCGCCGACGGCCCGTCCGCCGAGGCCGCCCGCGCCACGATCAACGGCATCGCCAACCCGACCATGCCGGAGGTCGGCGAGCGCTACCTGGGCACGGTCGTCAAGACGACCACCTTCGGTGCGTTCGTCTCGCTGCTCCCGGGCAAGGACGGTCTGCTGCACATCTCGCAGATCCGCAAGCTCGCGGGCGGCAAGCGCGTGGAGAACGTCGAGGACGTCCTCGGCGTGGGCCAGAAGGTCCAGGTCGAGATCGCCGAGATCGACTCCCGCGGCAAGCTCTCCCTCATCCCCGTGATCGAGGGCGAGGCTGCATCCGACAGCGGCTCCGCCGCGGGCTCCGAGGCGAAGGACGACACCGACAAGTGACGTCCCGTGGCTTCAAGGCGACGGCCCGCACCTCTCCGGAGGCGCGGGCCGTTGCCCGTACCCAAACCCTGATCAAGGGCGAGAACGGCATCGGTACGGTACGCAAGACCACCCTCCCGGGTGGTCTGCGGATCGTCACCGAGACGCTGCCCTCCGTGCGCTCCGCCACCTTCGGCATCTGGGCGCACGTCGGCTCGCGCGACGAGACGCCGGCCCTGAACGGCGCCACGCACTATCTGGAGCACCTGCTCTTCAAGGGCACGCAGCGCAGAAGCGCCCTCGACATCTCCGCCGCGATCGACGCGGTCGGCGGCGAGATGAACGCGTTCACGGCGAAGGAGTACACGTGCTACTACGCGCGCGTGCTCGACACCGACCTGCCGCTCGCCATCGACGTCGTCTGCGACATGCTCACCGGCTCGCTGATCCTCGAGGAGGACGTCAACGTCGAGCGCGGCGCGATCCTCGAGGAGATCGCGATGACGGAGGACGACCCGGGCGACTGTGTGCACGACCTGTTCGCGCACACCATGTTCGGCGACAACCCGCTCGGCCGCCCCGTCCTCGGCACGGTCGACACCGTCAACGCCCTCACCGCCGACCGCATCCGCCGGTTCTACAGGAAGCACTACGACCCCACCCATCTGGTGGTCGCGTGCGCCGGCAATGTCGACCACCAGAAGGTCGTACGTCTGGTGCGTGCCGCCTTCGAGAAGGCGGGTGCCCTGATCCGGACGGACGCCGAGCCCATCGCCCCGCGCGACGGCCGCCGCGCCATCCGCACCGCCGGCCGCGTCGAGCTGCTGGGCCGCAAGACCGAACAGGCGCACGTCGTCCTCGGCATGCCCGGCCTGGCCCGCACCGACGACCGCCGCTGGGCCCTCGGGGTGCTGAACACCGCGCTCGGCGGTGGCATGTCGTCCCGGCTGTTCCAGGAGGTCCGGGAGAAGCGGGGCCTCGCGTACAGCGTGTACTCGTACACCTCGGGCTTCGCCGACTGCGGACTCTTCGGTGTGTACGCCGGCTGCCGTCCGAGCCAGGTGCACGACGTGCTCAAGATCTGCCGTGACGAGCTGGACCACGTGGCCGAGCACGGACTGTCCGACGACGAGATCTCCCGCGCCATCGGCCAGCTCCGGGGGTCCACGGTCCTCGGACTGGAGGACACCGGTGCGCTGATGAACCGTATCGGCAAGAGTGAGCTGTGCTGGGGCGACCAGATGTCCGTCGACGACATGCTGGCCCGGATAGCCGCGGTGACCCCGGACGACGTCCGGTCCGTGGCCCGGGACATCCTGGGACAGCGGCCCTCGCTGTCGGTCATCGGCCCCCTCAAGGACAAGCAGGCGTCCCGTCTGCACGATGCGGTCGCGTAATCCCCTCCGGTAAGGAAGCAAGAGAGATGAGCAAGCTGCGCGTGGCGGTCCTCGGGGCCCGGGGCCGGATCGGTTCGGAGGCGGTACGGGCCGTCGAAGCCGCCGAGGACATGGAACTGGTCGCCGCCCTCGGCCGGGGCGACAAGCTGGAGACCCTCGCGGACGCCGGTGCTCAGGTCGTGGTCGAGCTGACCACCCCGGCCTCGGTGATGGGCAACCTCGACTTCTGCGTACGGCACGGCATCCACGCCGTGGTCGGCACGACGGGCTGGACCGACGAGCGCCTTGCGCAGCTGAAGGGCTGGCTGGACGGGTTCCCGGAGACGGGCGTCCTCATCGCCCCGAACTTCTCCATCGGCGCCGTGCTGACGATGAAGTTCGCCGAGGTGGCCGCCCCCTACTTCGAGTCCGTCGAAGTCGTCGAGCTGCACCACCCGAACAAGGTGGACGCCCCGAGCGGCACCGCCACGCGCACCGCCCAGCTCATCGCCGCAGCACGCGCGAAGGCGGGCAGCGCCCCGCAGCCCGACGCCACGGTGACGGCCCTGGACGGCGCCCGCGGCGCGAACGTCGACGGTGTCCCGGTGCATGCGGTCCGCCTGCGCGGTCTGCTCGCCCACCAGGAGGTTCTGCTGGGCGGCGAGGGCGAGACGCTCACCATCCGCCATGACTCGCTGCACCACAGCAGCTTCATGCCGGGCATCCTGCTCGGCGTCCGCCGCGTCGTGACCACTCCGGGCCTGACCTTCGGCCTGGAGCACTTCCTCGACCTGAAGTAGCCGTCATGCGCGCGAAGATCACCTACGCCGTCACGGCCGCCGTCCTGGTCGTCTACTTCGTCCTGGTCGGCAGCCGCGGCGTGCTCCTGATCCAGAACGGCACGCCGATCACCGTCACCTTCGGCGTCGCGGTGCTGATCCTGCCGGTCATCGGCGTCTGGTTCCTCTGGAAGAACACGCAGTTCGTCCGCAAGGCCAACCGGCTCGCGGCCGAGCTGGACGCCGAGGGCGGCCTGCCTCTCGACGAGCTGCGGCGCACGCCGAGCGGCCGGATCGACCGCGATTCGGCCGACGAGGTCTTCGCCAGGCGCAAGGCGGAGACGGAGGCCGCCCCGGACGACTGGCGCAGCTGGTTCCGGCTGGCGATCGCCTACCACGACGCCCGCGACACGCCCCGCGCCCGCAAGGCGATGCAGCGGGCGATCGCCCTGCACGAGGGCAGGACGGTCGAGGCCTGAGCCGTACGGCGCGCGACGAAGGGGGCCCCCCCCGGAAATCGGGGCGGCCCCTTCGTCGTACCGCGTCAGCCCCGGTGATACTCCGCGGCCCAGGCCTCGACCGTGTCCGCCGCCCGGTCGAAGGCCTGCGGACGCGCCAGGAAGTCGGCGTCGTGCGTGGTCAGCAGCGGAGGTGTGTCCTCGGGCGCACGGCCCTGGCGGACGAGGGTCAGCGCCTGGCCCTGCACCGTGCGTGGCAGCCCGAGCCAGCGCACCGGCTGCTGCACAGTCCGTACCGTGACGACCTGCTTCCAGGGCGTCGTACGCGTGCCGAAGAACGCCACCCGGCGCAGCCCGCGCGCGCTCACCCAGACACCCACCCGCAGTAGCCGCAGGGCGACGACGATGACGGCCAGCGCGAAGCCCAGGACCCCGCCGGCGCCGGACGGCGTGCCGGTGATCGCGATGATGACCGCCGCGACGAGCACATACGAGGCAAGCAGCAGCAGAATTGCGGCCGAGCCCACCCTCCACGGACCGGGTCGGTAGGGGCGCCGCCAGCGGTCGCTGTCGTCGTAGGGCAGCGGGAGATCGTTCGCTGCCTGGTCGTCAGCACGGTCGGCCGTCAGGAAAGGCAGGGGCACGGCAGATCCTCACTCGGTCCATGGGGCTGTGCCCGGTGAGGCTATCGAGCCGTGTCCTTGCCCACCACCCCAGGGGGCCCAGGGGGGTGCCCCTGGGCCGGTCGGCGGACGGGGGCCTCAGCGCCCGGTGGAGGCCTCGGAGTGCTGGGTCGCGACGGGCGACTGCTGCGAAAGGGCAGGCGCGCCTATGACCACGGCACCGACGAGTGCCGCGACGATGGTGAGCCCCAGCAGCCACCGCCCGGCCCTCTGACCGGCGGACGCACGCTCGCGGGGCGGGGGAGTGACATTGCTGCGGAAGGAGTCGGCTTCGGCGAGGAAGGCGAACGGTACGGGCTCGCGCCGACGGGACATGGGAGTGCTTCTCCTCTGAGGGTCGTGGGCCGGGGATCCGGGTGGGTGAGACGGGGAGACGGGAACGAATCACCGTCACCTACACAGACGAGCGAACGCCGCGAAAGGTGCCCTGTTTCACCGAATTCGCAGAAGTTCGCCGACGAATGTCGCGGCCCGGCACCGAACGCCCCGTTGTCGGTGCCGGGTCGTAGAGTGGGCGCCGCCCGAGCTTGTGATGGGAAGGACCTTCTACGCCGTGACCGACACCCCCGCCGACGACCTCAAGCCCAGCTTCCGCAGCGACGTCACCGTCGAGCTGGTCAAGCACAGCGCGGCCGACTCCGACGTGCTGTGGGCCGCCCGCGTCTCCACCGCCGGCGAGCAGTCCCTGGACGAGCTGAAGAAGGACCCCGAGCGCTCCAAGGGCCTGATCAACTACCTGATGCGGGACCGGCACGGCAGCCCCTTCGAGCACAACTCGATGACGTTCTTCATCAGCGCCCCGATCTTCGTCTTCCGTGAGTTCATGCGGCATCGGGTGGGCTGGTCGTACAACGAGGAGTCGGGCAGGTACCGGGAGCTCCAGCCGGTCTTCTACGTTCCCGGCGAGTCCCGCAAGCTCGTCCAGGAGGGCCGCCCGGGCAAGTACGTCTTCGTCGAGGGCACCCAGGCCCAGCAGGAGCTGGTCGGCCGCGTCATGGAGGACGCGTACGTGCACGCCTACGAGGCGTACCGGGAGATGCTCGCCGCCGGAGTCGCCCGCGAGGTCGCCCGCTCGGTCCTGCCGGTGGGCCTGTTCTCTTCGATGTACGCCACCTGCAACGCCCGATCGCTGATGCACTTCCTCGGTCTGCGCACCCAGCACGAGCTGGCCAGGGTGCCGTCCTTCCCACAGCGGGAGATCGAGATGGTCGGCGAGAAGATGGAGGCGGAGTGGGCCAAGCTCATGCCCCTCACGTATGCGGCCTTCAATGCCAACGGGCGCGTGGCGCCGTAGTACGCACCCACTTCCCGGTCGGGCACAGATGTACGCATCGACCGAGCGAAGTGTCCGTATTGCGGCATTTCGAGAAGTTCATCTAGCCTGATCAAACGGACCCGGCACTGCTTGAACCCCCGAGCAGGCAGTGCCGGGCTCCATCTTTGTCCGGACTTTTCCCGCCCCCCGAGGGCAGACCCCGCCCGGAGCAGCGAGTAGCGTGTTACCCATGGCTCCGACCTCCACTCCGCAGATCCCCTTCGGGCGGATCCTCACCGCCATGGTCACGCCCTTCACGGCGGACGGCGCACTCGACCTCGACGGCGCGCAGCGGCTCGCCACCCACCTGGTGGACGCAGGCAACGACGGCCTGATCATCAACGGCACCACAGGCGAGTCCCCGACCACCAGCGACGCGGAGAAATCGGATCTCGTACGAGCCGTCCTGGAAGCGGTCGGCGACCGCGCCCACATCGTCGCCGGTGTCGGCACGAACGACACCCACCACAGCATCGAACTGGCGCGCGCGGCGCAGAAGGTCGGCGCGCACGGCCTGCTGACCGTCACGCCGTACTACAACAAGCCTCCTCAGGAGGGCCTGTACCGGCACTTCACGGCCATCGCCGACGCCACCGAGCTGCCCGTCATGCTCTACGACATCCCCGGCCGTAGCGGCGTCCCGATCAACACCGAGACCATCGTCCGCCTCGCCGAGCACCCGCGGATCGTCGCCAACAAGGACGCCAAGGGCGACCTCGGCCGCGCCAGCTGGGCCATCGCCCAGTCCGGCCTTGCCTGGTACTCCGGCGACGACATGCTCAACCTGCCTCTGCTCTCGGTGGGCGCGGTCGGCTTCGTCTCGGTCGTCGGCCACGTCGTCACGCCCGAGCTGCGCGCCATGGTCGAGTCCTACGTGAGCGGCGACGTCCAGAAGGCGCTGGAGATCCACCAGAAGCTGCTCCCGGTCTTCACCGGCATGTTCCGTACCCAGGGCGTCATGACCACCAAGGCCGCGCTCGCCCTCCAGGGTCTGCCCGCAGGGCCCCTGCGCGCCCCCATGGTCGACCTCACGCCCGAGGAGATCGCCCAGCTCAAGATCGATCTTGCCGCAGGCGGGGTACAGGTCTGACAAAGACTTCACAACTGAATAGGCAGGACACAGGTGCCTGCACCCCACACCAACAACTGCTTTTGCACGAACGTCATGCGCGCCACGTGCCCTACAGGTACGTGGCGTGCGTGGTGAGGAGAGTCTTTTGAGTCATCCGCATCCTGAACTCGGCCCGCCGCCGAAGCTCCCCGAAGGCGGCCTGAGGGTCACCCCACTCGGCGGCCTCGGGGAAATCGGCCGGAACATGACCGTCTTCGAGTACGGCGGCCGCCTCCTGATCGTCGACTGCGGAGTGCTCTTCCCCGAGGAGGAGCAGCCCGGAATCGACCTGATCCTGCCGGACTTCTCGTCCATCCGTGATCGCCTCGACGACGTCGAGGGCATCGTCCTCACGCACGGCCACGAGGACCACATCGGCGGCGTCCCGTTCCTGCTGCGCGAGAAGCCGGACATTCCGCTGATCGGCTCCAAGCTGACGCTCGCCCTGATCGAGGCGAAGCTCCAGGAACACCGCATCCGTCCGTACACGCTCGAGGTGGTCGAGGGCCAACGCGAGCGCGTCGGCCCCTTCGACTGCGAGTTCATCGCGGTCAACCACTCCATTCCGGACGCCCTCGCGGTCGCCATCCGCACCCCCGCCGGCATGGTGGTCCACACGGGCGACTTCAAGATGGACCAGCTGCCGCTGGACAACCGTCTGACGGATCTGCACGCGTTCGCACGGCTGAGCGAGGAAGGCATCGACCTTCTCCTCACCGACTCCACCAACGCCGAGGTCCCCGGGTTCACCCCGCACGAGCGCGACATCTCCAACGTCCTGCGCCAGGTCTTCGCGGCTGCCCGCAAGCGGATCATCGTGGCGAGCTTCGCCAGCCACGTCCACCGCATCCAGCAGATTCTGGACGCGGCGCACGAATACGGCCGCCGGGTCGCCTTCGTCGGCCGCTCGATGGTGCGGAACATGGGCATCGCAAGAGACCTGGGCTATCTGAAGGTCCCGCCGGGTCTGGTCGTGGACGTGAAGACGCTGGACGACCTGCCGGACAACGAGGTCGTGCTGGTGTGCACGGGTTCGCAGGGCGAGCCGATGGCGGCGCTGTCGCGCATGGCGAACCGCGACCACCAGATCCGCATCGTCGAAGGCGACACGGTGATCCTTGCGTCGTCGCTGATCCCCGGCAACGAGAACGCGGTGTACCGCGTGATCAACGGCCTGACCCGCTGGGGCGCGAACGTCGTGCACAAGGGCAACGCCAAGGTGCACGTCTCGGGCCACGCCTCGGCCGGCGAGCTGCTGTACTTCTACAACATCTGCCGCCCGAAGAACCTGATGCCGGTCCACGGTGAATGGCGCCATCTGCGGGCCAACGCCGAACTGGGCGCGCTGACGGGCGTCCCGCACGACCGGATCGTCATCGCCGAGGACGGCATCGCCGTCGACCTCATCGAGGGAAAGGCGAAGATCTCCGGCAAGGTCCAGGCGGGTTACGTCTACGTCGACGGTCTCTCGGTCGGCGACGTCGGCGAGCCGGCGCTCAAGGACCGCAAGATCCTCGGCGACGAGGGCATCATCTCGGTCTTCGTGGTGGTGGACTCCTCGACGGGCAAGATCACGGGAGGTCCCCATGTCCACGCCCGTGGCTCGGGCATTGACGACTCGGCCTTCGCCGATGTGGTCCCGAAGATCACGGAGGTGCTGGAGCGGTCGGCGCAGGACGGGGTCGTAGAGCCCCACCAGCTCCAACAGCTCGTGCGACGCACCCTGGGCAAGTGGGTCTCCGACACGTATCGGCGCAGGCCGATGATCCTGCCCGTGGTGGTTGAGGTCTGACGTTCCGTCAAGGCCTCGCGCGGGTGAACCCGGAGCGAGGCACCTCGATTTGCATCGAGGTGCCTCGCTCCAGTACGTTTACGGCTCCGCCAGCAGGGGAACCCGGCGCAACCAAGCGTGGGGAACCGGCCCCAGCGGGGCGGAAATTCCGACTCAGAGTTTCTGATAAAGTCGGAACCGCTGGAAAGGGAAACGCGAGAGCGGGAACCTGGAAAGCACCGAGGAAATCGGGTCGAGAAAAGATCTGATAGAGTCGGAAACACCGAAGGGAAGCGCCCGGAGGAAAGCCGCGAGAGTGAGTCTCTCGGGTGAGTACAAAGGAAGCGT
>NZ_JBEOZU010000143.1:0-16223 GCF_040298185.1 Streptomyces sp. NPDC001634
GGCCGGCCATCCGATCGGGTGGCCGGCCGCCTCCTGCGTGACGGGCGAGCGCCGGTCACGACTCACGACCCGGGCATCAGCTCCATGAACTGGTAGTCGTGGGTGATCTTCCCGTCCTCGTCGAGCAGCAGGAACTCATGGCCGATGGCGACCGGCTCGTCGCTGCCCTTCGCGGTCATGTGCCAGGTGAACTTCACCCCCTGGTGGTGCGCCGCGACCTCACTGGCGAGGCGGAAGTCGAAGCCCTTGCTGAGGAAGTCGTTGTACGCCGTGGTGACGGCCGCCTCGATGGCCGCGTTCCCGCGGTGCTCGTTGGCGCCGGTGACGTACACACCGTCCTCGGCCCACAGCTCGACCGCCAGATCGTGCCGTGCCCCGGCGTCACGCTCGTTCCACACCGCCGAATAGCGCTCCATGAGCTTGTCGGTGTCAGCCATGCCGCTGCCCTTCCTACGACGAGTCCCGGGCATTTCCGTCCCGGACCTGCATTCCACCCGACATCCTCCCGCCGACCGCATTCCCCGTCGATTACGTGCGAGGTAATGGCGGTGCCGGGAGAACGGTCAGCGACCTATCAGCGCAGAATCAGCCCGCCCAGGCAGCATGACTGGGAGGCCGGTAATGAGCGGTCTGCCCGTCGACTTTGATCCGAGGGAATTCCATGTCGGACACCGACGAAGAAATACTCGACTTTCCGATGCCCCGCACCTGCCCGATGGCTCCGCCGCCGGCCTACACCGACCTGCGGGGTGGGCCGCCCCGCCGGGTGCGGCTGCCCGACGGCACGCTTCCCTGGATTCTGACCCGGCACGCCGACGTGCGCGCGGCCATGGGCGATCCGCGTATGAGCATGGACGAAGCCAACCCGGACATGCCGCACCGGCTGCTGGTACCGAAGATCCCTCGGCTCTTCTCCTTCATCCGGATGGACGACCCCGAGCACGGTCGGCTGCGCCGCATGGTCACCTCGGAGTTCACGGCCCGCAGTGTCAAGGAAATGCGCCCGCACATCCAGCAGATCGTCGACCAGCTGATCGACGACCTGGAGAGGCTGCCCCAACCGGTCGACCTGGTCGCCGAGTTCGCGATCCCGTTGCCCTGCCTGGTGATCGCCCGGATCTTCGGCGTGCCGGACGAGGACATCGCGCTGCTGAAGGAGCAGACGACCACCGGTCTGTCCCAGGACGTCAGCCCTGATGAGGCGATCGCCGCACAGATCGGCATGTCGGAGTACCTCGACCAACTGGCCACCCGCAAGGCGGCCGAGGGCGGTAGCGACGACCTGATCGGCCGGCTCTGCGCCGAGTACATGGCCACCGGCAAACTGACCCACGAAGACCTGGTCGGCATGGTCCGGCTGGTGCTGGTGGCCGGTCACGAGACCAGTGCCAACCAGCTCGGCCTGAGCATTCTGTCCCTGCTCCAGCACCCCGACCAGCTTGCCGAGATAAAGGCCGACCCCTCCCTGATCCGCCCGGCGGTCGAGGAGATGCTGCGCTTCTGGGCGATCTCGCAGGACAACATCGTCCGCGTCGCCGCCGACGACATGGAACTGGGCGGGGTGCACATCGCCAAGGGCGACCCGGTCGTCCTCGCCATCCCGGCCGCCAACCACGACGAGGCCGTCTTCCCCGACGCCGCCCGTTTCGACATCCACCGCGAAGAGGCGCACCAGCACCTCACCTTCGGCCATGGGCCGCACTACTGCCTGGGCGCGACGCTGGCGACCGCGGAGATGGAGATGGCGCTGACCACCCTGTTCGAGCGTCTGCCCGGGCTGCGCCTGACGGTGCCCGGGGACGAGCTCTCCTTCCGAGACACCTCGCTCGTCTACGGCCTGAACAAGCTGCCCGTCACCTGGTAGGCCGGCGGGCCCCCGGCGTACGCCTCCGGGGCGAGCCGCTGCCCGACGAATGCCGCACGGGCCCATGGCCGCACGGCCCCACGGGCCCACCGGCCCACGGCTCCCCACGGCCCCCCACCGGCCCACGGGCCTACGGGCCTACGGGCCTACGGGCCTACGGGCCTACGGGCCTACGGGCCTACGGGCCTACGGGCCTACGGGCCTACGGGCCTACGGGCCCACCGACCTACCGACCCACGGGCCCACGGGCCCACCGGCCCACGGACCCACGGGCCCACGGGCCCACGGGCCCACCGACCTACCGACCCACGGGCCCACGGACCCACCGGCCCACGGACCCACCGACCCACGGACCCACCGACCCATGGACCTACCGACCCATGGACCTACCGACCCATGGACCTACGGAATGAAGGATCGACAACCATGCGTCTGACCCAGGACATCTTCATCGCGAGCACCGGCATCGACCTGCCGGCGGCGAAGCCGATGGCCGAGGCCGTCGCCGAGGGGCTGGTGGACGAGGCGCACAGCGACCTCGGATACGAGTCGATCGGCATCTCCGAGACCGTCGCCCCGCCGGACATGGCCATCGCGGCCGGCCGCCAGGCCGTGGCCAGGTCCGGCATCGCAGCAGACCGGTACGACCTGCTGCTGCACGGCAGCGTCTGGTTCCAGGGCCTCGACATGTGGGCGACGGCGAGCTATGTCGCGGGCAACTGCGCCGGGCGGCACACCTTCGCCGTTGACGTCCAGCAGCGCAGCAACTGCGCCATGGCCGGCCTCCAGTTCGCCGTGTCCCACCTGGCCGCGGGCGGTGGCAAGCACGCTCTGGTCACCACCGCCGACCGCTTCGCGGCGCCGGCCATGGACCGCTGGAACGAGCAGGCCAACCTGATCTACGGCGACGGCGCCGGCGCGCTGGCGGTCTCCACCGAGGGGGGCCTGGCCAAGGTCGTGTCCATCGTGTCCCTGGGCGACAGCTCGCTGGAGCCGGCCGGCCGCGGTGCCGAGGAGTTCCGCACCGCGCCGGGTGCGGAACTGCCCGTCCGGATCATGCGGCGCCTGGAGGCGTTCGCGACCACGCCCGGTGCCGTCGGCGCCTGGGAGCGGTACGAGGCGACGCTCGCCAGGGCCGTGACCATCGCCCTGGAGGAGGCGGGCGTCGGCCTGGAGGACATCTCACGTGCCGTCCTGCCCTTCATCCACCGCGGTGGCGGGCGGGCCGAGAACTACGACGCCCTCGGCTTCTCCGAGAAGCAGTCGCTGTGGGAGGTGGGCCGGGTCACCGGGCACATGGGCGGCGCCGACCAGTTCGTGGGCCTGGACCACCTGCTGCGGAACAGGTCCGTCACCCCGGGCGACCACGTGCTCCTCGTCGGCGTCGGCGTGGGCCACAGCTTCACGATCGCCGTGGTGCAGATCGTCGACACCCCTTCCTGGTGACCGCATACGCGCCAGGCGCGACCGCCCCTTCGAGGAGATCACGACAGTGGTAGACACCACGCCCGGCAGCCCCCGGGCCAGGACGACGCCCCTGCTCAGCTACAGCTCGTACATCGGTGACAAGGACGTCGAGGGCAACGGCTGGGTGTACACGGTCAGTTCACGCTCCCTGCTGGAAGATGTCTTCACCAGTCTCAAGCTGAAGCGGGCGCTGGAGAAGGACCCCGACCCCGCCTCGCCGGCCGCCCAGCACCCCTATGTGGTGGGGCGCTGCGCGGTGGTCGCCGACCCGGATGTGGACAGTGCGACCGACGCTGCCGCCGCGGCCTTTCGCGAGTGGTCGGCCATGCCACTGGCGGACCGGCTGGAACTGGGCCGGCTCTTCCGTGAACGCCTGCTGGAGCACTGGGACCGGCTGCTGGACCTGCTGGCCGCCGAGGCGCACCCCCGCAAGCTCGCCCGCTGGGAACTCACCGGTCTGCTCACGCTGTTCGGGGACACCAACCGCGCGTTCTACGAGCAGCAGATGCACCAGGAATTCGAGCACGGCGGCCGGCGGCTGATCGTGCGCCGGCAGCCCGACGGTGTGGTGTGCGTCAACCCGCCGCAGAACGCCCCTGCGGCGATGGCGGCGCTTGCGGTGCTGGTGCTGATGGCCGGCAACACCGTGGTGGTACGGGCGCCTCGCAGCATCGCCCTGAGCACGATGTACATCCTGCGTGAGCTGGTCGCACCGGTGCTGTCCGAACTTGGCGCGCCCGCAGGGACGCTGAACCTGATCTGCGGCAAACCCCGCCAGATCATCGACCGCTGGCTGGCGCACCCGAAGGTGAACGACATCTTCTACTTCGGGGACAGCGCCCAGGGCATGCGCTTCGAGCAGGAGTGCGTGGCCCACGGCAAGAAGCCGGTGCTCGAACTGGCCGGCAACGACACACTGGTGGTCTGGAAGGACGCCGACCTCGACCGTGCCGCCGAGGCGATCACGGAGGCGTTCTACGGGTCGGGCCAGATCTGCATGGTGCCCAACTGCGTGATGGCGCACCCCGATATCGCGGACGGCCTGCTGGAACGGGTCGCCCGGCTGGCCGCCGACATCGCACCGGGCCTGCCCGAGGACGAGGACGTGCTGCTCTCGCCGGTGCGCCGCAGCGAGCGCTTCTTCGCCCTGCTGCGTGAGGCCACCGACGCCGGAGCACGGATCGTCTGCGGCGGGCGGCGGGTCGAGCTGGACGGCACGCCCTCCGAGGCGGGGGTGTTCCTGGAACCCACCGTGGTCCGGGTGGACGGCCCCGGCGATCCGCGCGACCTGGACGTGGTGCGGCTGGAGACGTTCTTCCCGCTCATCCCGGTGGTGGTGCCGGCTCCGGCCGCCGACGAGATCCTGCTCGACCGGGTGATCGACTTCGTCAACTCCAACCAGTACGGCCTGCGCAACTCCCTGTGGAGCAGCGGCTCCGACGTCATCGAGTACTTCGTCCGCCGTGTGCGCAACGGCGGGCTGCTGAAGATCAACGACTCGCACATCGGCACTGTCCCGTACCTCCCGACGCACGGCGGTACCGGCCTGACCAGCGGCGTGTTCGGCGAAGCGAACTATCCGATGCTCAAGACCTCGCGCCTGCAGGGCGTGAGCGTCGCGCACGACATCTCGCCGCGCGCCGCGGTCTTCGAGTTCTGACATCCCACGGAGGCTTGATTCCCATGCGTTCCCTCGAAACGGCCGTCGCCGCCTGCGAGAAGTACCACCCGGGACTGATCGGCGCGCTCTCCGGTGTTCCCTTCACCGAGCGGGAGCGTCCGGGCAGCAAGGTCATCGACCTGTTCCGGGCCCACGACGGCGCCGCGCTGCTGGTGCCGGCCGAGCTCGGCGGCCGGGAAGCGGACCCGCTGGAGGCCGTACGGGTGATGCGCGCCATCGGCGCCCACTCGCCGTCTCTCGGCGCCGCCGCCACCATGCACCACTTCACGGTGGCCACGCTGCTCGCCCTGGACCCCCAGCTCACCCGTCTCACGGGTCGCCAGGCGGCCCTGATGCGCCGGGTGGCCCCGGAGCGGCTGCTGATGGCCTCCGGCTGGGCCGAGGGCCGCACCGAACAGAACATCCTCAACCCGTCCATGACCGCAACCCCTGTCGACGGCGGCTTCATGGTCAACGGCTCGAAGAAGCCGTGCAGTCTCTCGCAGTCGATGGACCTGCTGACCATCGGAGTGGCGCTGCCCGGCCAGGGCGGTGTCCCCGAGCTGGCCATGGCCCTGCTGCCCGCCGACTCGGCGGGCATCTCGCGGCACCCGTTCTGGGCCGGCGACATCATGGCCGGCGCGGAGAGCGACGAGGTGCGGCTGGAGAACGTCTTCGTCGAGGAGGAGCTCTTCGTACGCGCCACCTCCGACGACCCGGCCCGGTTCGACGATCTGCAGACCGCCGGGTTCATCTGGTTCGAGCTGCTGATCACCGCCGCGTACACCGGTGTCGCGAGCGCGCTGGCCGCGCGGGTCCTGGAGCGCGGGCGCGGCAGCGTCACCGACCGCGCCACGCTCGGCCTGCGCACCGAAGCCGCGATCGCGCTGACCGAGGGCATGGCCCGGACCATCCGGGACGGCGACATCAGCGAGTCCACCGTGGCCGCCACGCTGGTGACCCGCTTCTCGGTGCAGGAGCTGCTCGTCGAGTCCGCCGCGCTGGCCGTCGAACTGCTCGGGGGCATGGAGTTCATCGGGTCGTCCGAGACCGCCTACCTGGCCTCCGCCGTGCGCCCGCTGGCCTTCCACCCGCCGTCCCGTACCAGCACCGCCGAGGCGCTGGTGGACTTCCTGGCCGGCCGCCCCCTGGTCCTCGCGTGACCCCCCGGGCCCCGGCGGCCGATCCCCGGACGGCACCCATGGCATCCACGACAGGGAAGACGTCATGACCGCTCACCACTCGAGCACACCGGCCCCGCACGACAGCCTGGACGAGATCCTCGATCTCTACCGGCGCCATCTGAGCAAGGGCCGGGCGACCGTGGCCGACCTGTTCGGCGGACACATGGAGGTGACCTCCGACGGCCCGTGGGTGCACACCGACGACGGCGAGCGGCTCCTGAACTGCGGCGGCTACGGCGTCCTCATCATGGGCGCCCGGCACCCTCGGGTGCTCCAGGCCGTCCAGCAGCAGCTGGACATCAACCCGGTCGCCACCCGCATCCTGCTGGAACCGTCCATCGCCCGCGCGGCGGAGGCACTGACCGCGGTGGCCCCCGCGGGACTCGACAGGGTGCACTTCTCGCTGTCGGGCGCCGAGGCGGTCGAGACCGGCCTGAAACTGGCCCGCGCGAACGGCCGGCGCCGCCTGGTGTCGATGGCGCAGGGCTACCACGGCAAAACGCTCGGAGCCCTGTCGGCCACCGCGAAGGACGTCTACCAGCGTCCCTTCCGGCCTCTGCTGCCGGATGTCTCGCACATCCCGTTCGGAGACCTTCAGGCGCTGGAGAAGGAGCTGTCCGCGCACCCCGGCGAGGTCTGCGTCATCGTCGAACCCGTACAGGGCGAGGGCGGCGTCATCCTGCCGCCGCCCGGCTACCTGCCCGGTGTCGAAAGCCTTGTGCGCCAGTACGAGGGTTTCCTCGTCCTGGACGAGATCCAGTCCGGCCTGGGGCGGCTCGGCGCCTGGTGGGGAGCCGATCTGTACGGCGTCACACCGCACGTCCTGCTCACCGGCAAGGCGCTGGGCGGGGGAGTGGTGCCGGTCTCGGCGGTCCTCGCCGACGCCCGCACCTTCAAGCCCTTCGACAAGGACCCGTTCATCCACACCGGAACGTTCTCCGGCGCCCCGCTGCTGATGGCCGGGGTGCAGGGCGCGATCGCCGCCATCCAGGAGGACGGACTCGTACAGCGGGCCAAGGTCCTCGGCGAGCGGCTGCTGCCGGACATCGAGCGCATCGTCCGGGAGAACTGCCAGGACCTCGTGGTGGACGTACGGGGCCAGGGCCTGCTCATCGGGATGGAGTTCGCCGACGCGGGGCTGGCCGGCGAACTGCTCCTCGAACTGTTCAACCACGGCGTCGTCGCCAATCACTCCATGACGGGCAGCTCGGTGGTGCGCTTCACGCCGCCCGCGCTGCTGGGCGACGCCGAAGTCGACTACCTGCTCGACTCCCTCGACCGCGCGACCCGCGATCTCGTCGATCGCCGCGCCCGTATGCCGGAAGGCGGCTGACCCCCATGCGACGGGTTGAACTGAGTGCCGAGATCGACGGGGTGGATCCCCGGAAGGTCTTCACGGAACTCGTACGGTTCGAGAAGTACCCCGACCTCACCAGGCATGTGAAGTCCGCCGAGGTCCACCAGACCCTGCCCCACGACACGGGCCGTTCCAGCTGGGAGCTGAACTTCCGCAGCGGACTGCTGTGCTGGACCGAGCGGGAGACGTTCCTGACGTCCGAGGGGCGGATCGAGTTCGAGCAGGTCGAGGGCGACTTCGACACCATGTCCGGGGCCTGGCGCCTCGCGCCCCGCAGCGGCGGCGGCTGCGACGTGCACTTCCGGGCCGACTTCGACTTCGGCATCGCGAGCATGGAAAGCATCCTCGACCCGATCGCCGAGCGGGTGATCAAGGAGACCATCGCGCGGGCCGTCGTCGGCCTGTTCGACGGCGCGCGGGTCATCGGCGACGACGATCTCACGGTTTCCGACCTCGGCGTCGGCTCCGGGACCCGGTGAAGGAGGCAACGATGGATCACGCCAACCCGTTCGAGACGCCGACGACCTACCGACTGCACCGCGCGGAGTACCTGGTCGGCTTCCTGGTGTCGACCGGTCTGCTCATCGCCCACGCGGGCGATGTGAACTGGGTCCTCGCCGCCGTCCTGTTCCTCTACATCGACATCATCGGCTACATCCCCGGTGCGATCGCCTACCGGCGCAGTCCCGACCACCGTATCCACCGCGGCTACTACATCGCCTACAACACCATGCACAGCCTGATCACCCAGAGCGCCGTGGTCGGGCTGTGGATCTGGCTGGTCAAGCCCGAGTGGGCGCTGCTGGCGATCCCCTTCCATCTGTTCGGCGACCGCGGGATCTTCGGCAACTTCCTCAAACCGTTCGGGCTGCCCTTCGAACCGGAGCCCAACCCGGCATTCCAGCAGCTGATCCAGAACCTCAGGCCCGTCACCTCGGACAGCATCCGCGCCGCGTCACCCTCCCCGGAGCAACGCGTGCCTCGTGATCCGAGCCACGCGTGAACAGCAGCGCACAGGCGATCACCACCGCCGAGCCGCTGCCGGCACCAGCAGCGGACGACGGCGCAGCGGCACCCCGCCGCGCCGCCGTCCGCCGACTGGCCACCGGAGTCTGCGTACTGACCGCCGCGCACCAAGGCGCCGTCCACGGCACCACGGTCAGCGCCGTCAGCGCGGTCTCCCGCGATCCGCTCCTGATCGGTGTCTGCCTCAGGACCGGCTCCACCTTCACCCGACTGGCCACGACCGCGGGCCGGTTCACCGCCAACCTGCTGACCAACCGACAGGCCCTGGTGGCCGACTGGTTCGCCAACCCGCAACGCCCCGCCAACTACGCCCAGTTCGCGCTCCTCGACTGGCGGCCCGACCCGGCCACCGGCGCTCCCGCCCTGCGCAACACCCTCGCCACGCTGTCCTGCCGGATCACCGCGAGCCACCCGGCGGGCGATCACGACCTGCTGATCGCCGAGGTGGTGGACGGCACGACCGGCCCCGGCAGCCCGCTGCTGAACTTCGACGGCCGGCTGTTCGCCGCGGAGATCCGCGAACTGTGCGAGCGCCGCAGCAACCGGCACGACCCGGCTCGTACGAGCGCCACTGCCCTGGAGTGACAGCTCCGCACCCGGCCCCGACCCACAGCCGTCGTACAGCGAAAGGAAAGAAGCCGTCATGACCACCGAGATCCCCGCTGACATCCCCCAGGAGACCGGCTGGGACACCGCTCCGGGACTGCTCGACGGGGCCAAGGAGCTCATCCTCACCCCGGAACGCTGCAACCTCGCCTACTGGCTGCGCGGAGTGGCCCAGGGCACGCTGGCCGGCCGGGCGGAGACCGGCCACAGCCCCCAGGCGGCCACCCCGGAGCACATGCGCGAACCCGGGCCGCTGCGCGAGGCGCTGATCCACGAGCTGGGCCTGCGCTCGGTCTCCGAGGAGCGCGCCACCCGCATCCTGGGCCACTACGTGGCGAACGCGCCCGGCATCCCGCAGATGGAGTTCTTCGCGACACAACTCCTCGACGAAACCCGGCATGCCATGGTCTTCCGCCGTCACCTGGTCGAACTCGGCATACCCGAGGCGGAGTTGCTGACGTACATCGCGGACCTGGCCGCCGACTACCGCACCCGTGTGCTCAACCCGCTGGAGGAGTGGGCGCTGCCGATCGTCAGCAACCCCAAGGACTTCATCGGCGCGGTGGCGATCTTCACCATCGTCGTCGAAGGCGTGCTCGCGCCCGCCGCCGAACTCAGCGAGCGCAAGTGGGACCTGCTGGACCCGGCGGCCGGTGAGATCGCACACGGCGCGGCCATCGACGAGATCAGGCACCTCACCGTCGGCAGCACCATCATCCGCGACGCGCTCATCGAGGACCCCGGCTACCGGCCCCGGCTGGAGCAGATCCTCGAACAGGGCATGCAGCTGTGGAACGAGGTGCCCGACAAGGAGATCGTGATGCCCCGCGAGTACCTCTTCCAGGAGGGCATGCAGGCGCACACGGACCTGCTGGAGGAGTACGAGGTCTGGCCCGGCCGCCGGCTGCTCGACACGAAGCCGGAGGAGCGCTACGCCATGGCCGAGCAGTGGACCGACGAGATGGCCGAGGTCCGCATGAAGTACATGGGCCTCGGCAGCGCGCAGCAGGAGCGGTGATGGCCCGCGACACCGCAGCGGCCCGTCCGGCGGCGGTGATCACCGGTATCGGCGCCTGCCTCCCGCCCCGGGTCGTCACCAACGACCAGGTCGCAGAGGGCCTCGACACCTCCGATGCCTGGATCAGGGGGCGGATCGGGATACGCGAGCGCCGACACGTCGACCCGCCGACCTCCACCGGCGACCTGGCCGTGCAGGCCGGGCGGCTGGCCCTCAAGGCCGACGGCGACGAACGGGTGGACGCGGTCGTGCTGACCTCGACCACACCCGACTGGAATTTCTGTCCCGCCACGGGGCCCTCCGTCGCCTCCCGGCTCGGCCTGGGCGGCGCCGGTGCCTTCGACGTCACCGCCGCATGCTCCGGATTCCTCTACAGCCTGTCGCTGGCCTCCGGGCTGATCGCGACCGGCACCGCGCGACGCGTCCTGGTGATCGGCGCCGAGACACTGAGCACGATCCGTGACCCGATGGACCGCAACACCGCGGCCATCCTGGGCGACGGGGCCGGCGCCGTGGTGCTGCGGGCCGGCGAGCCGGGGGAACCGGGCGCGGTCGGCCGGTGCGTCCTGGGCAGCGACGGTGAACTGGCGGAACTGCTCCAGGTGCCGGCCGGCGGAGCCCGGCAGCGCTCGGCGGGGACCGTACCCGACCGTGCGGACCACTATCTGCAGATGCGTGGCAAGGAGACCTACCGGCACGCGGTGCAGCACATGAGGCAGGCGTCCCTCGACGCGCTGGAACTGGCCGGGTGGGACGTCGCCGACGTCGACCGGCTCGCCGCGCACCAGGCCAACGCCCGTATCTGCGACTCGGTCGCGGACAAGCTCGGCATCGAGCCGGAACGCAGGCTCGCCAACATCGACCGGGTCGGCAACACCGGCGCCGCATCGATCCCGTTGCTGCTCGCGGAGTCGGCGGTGTCCGGGGCCCTGCTTCCCGGCCAGCGGGCTCTGCTCGTGGCCTTCGGCTCCGGACTCACCTGGGCCTCGACCACCCTCGTATGGCCCGACGTGACCGCGCTGACCGAGACCGCGCCACACGGCGAATAGCACCCCAAAGGACCGAACCGAACAAGGAGAACCGGTGTACGAGCAATTCAAGGAAATACTGATCGTTTCGTTCCAGGTGCCCGCCGACAGGATCACCCCGGACGCAAGCCTGGAAGACCTGGAGTTCGACTCCCTGGAACTCGTCGAACTGTCGCTGGCACTGCAGGAGAAGTTCGGTGCCGAGGTGTCCGAGGAGGAACTCATCGAGCTGCGGGAGGTCGGCGCGATCGTCGAGGCCGTCACCGCACGCGTGACCAAGGCGGCATGATGGCGGACCGCGACACAGCGGTGACCGGGCTCGGCATGGTCACACCGGCCGGTATCGGCGTGGCAACGTCATGGGACCGGGTGTGCTCGGGCCTGCCCACCGCCGCGCTGGACCCGGTGCTCGCCGACAACCTGGTCCGGATCTCGTGCCGGGTACCGGACTTCGACCCGGCGGCCCTGCTCGGCGGCCGGGTGGCGCGCCGCCTCGACCCGTTCGTGCAGTTCGCGATCGTCGCCGTGCGCGAGGCGCTGGCCGACGCCGGCCTGGACCCCGCCGTCTGGGACCGCTCCCGGGTCGGAGTGGTGCTGGGCTGCGGCGGATACGGCGCCGCCACCCTCGAAGCACAGCAGCGGGTCCTGCTGGAGCGCTCCGCCCAGAAGGTGTCGCCGCAGCTGCTGCCGATGCATCTGTCGAACCTCGCGGCCGGACAGGTGTCGATCGAACTGGGCACCACCGGCCCCAGCCTCGTGGTGGCCACCGCCTGCGCCTCGGGTTCCACCGCCATCGGTGTGGCCCGGGACCTGCTGAACCTCAACCGCTGCGACATTGTCGTCGCGGGCGGCACCGAGGCCATGGTCACCCCGTTGGTGATCGCCGCGTTCGCGCAGATGGGCGCGTTGTCCGCGCGTCACGACGACCCGGCCGGAGCCTCCCGGCCGTTCGACTCCGCCCGGGACGGATTCGTCGCGGGCGAGGGCGCGGCCATGCTCGTCATGGAGCGGGCGGCCGACGCACGAGCCCGCGGGGCGCGGGTACGGGCGCGCGTGGTCGGCTTCGGGATGTCGGCCGACGCCCACCACGTCACCGCGCCGGCCCCCGACGGACGGGGGTTGGAGCAGTCGCTGCGCGAGGCGCTGTCCGACGCCGGTGCGGGCCCGAGCGACGTCGGGCACGTCAACGCCCATGGCACCTCCACCCGTCTCAACGACCTGGTCGAGTCGGAGGTCATCGAGCGGGTGCTGGGCCCGGACACGCTGGTCACCTCGACCAAGGGCGTCACCGGCCACATGCTCGGCGCGGCGGGGGCCGTCGAGGCCGCCCTGACCGTACTGGCGCTCGAACACGGCACGGTGCCGCCCACCGCGAACCTCGTCGACCTGGACGAGCAGATCAAACTCGACGTCCCCACCACGGCGCGTCCGCTCGCTCCCGCCCTCGCCGTGAGCCAGTCGGCCGCGTTCGGCGGCCAGAACGCCGCGCTCGTGCTGGCACCCGCCTGACTCCCCAGTCCATTCCCTCATCCAAGCGGGGCTCACCATGTCCGAAACGCCTGCACCCCCGTCCCCGAACCGCTCGATCTCTCAGGAACAGCGCCTGCGCCCCACCCTCAGTACCCGGAAGATCGTCATCATGGTCGTGGCCGCGGCGGCACCGCTGGCGGCCCTGGTCGGCACCGTTCCGCTGGCGTTCGCCATCGGCGACGGGCCCGGCGTGCCCGCGATGTTCCTGTTCGCGGGCGTCACCCTGCTGTGCTTCTCGGTGGGTTACGCCGCGATGAGCCGCAGGATCGTCAACGCGGGCGGCTTCTACACCTATGTCTCCAGCGGTCTGGGCCGCCCGCCGGCCGTCGGCGCCGGTCTGGTGGCGGTGCTCTCGTACAACACCGCCACCGTCGGCATGGTCGGCACCTTCGCCTACTTCACCGAACTCGTGGGCGACCAGGCGGGCCTGCATCTGCGCTGGGAGTGGTGGGCGGCACTGAGCATCGCGGCGATGGCCGTACTCGGCTACCGCCAGATCGACTTCAGCGCCCGGGTTCTGCAGATCCTGCTGGTCGGTGAGATCGGCATCCTGCTGCTGCTGGACATCGCCGTGATCGTCCGGCACGGCGGCGGCGCGATGCCGGCGACGTCGTTCGCGCCGCACACCGTCTTCGGGGCCGGTGCCGGGGTCACGGTGATGTTCGCGTTCGCCTCGTTCATCGGGTTCGAGTCCGCCGCGCTGTACGGGGAGGAGTCGCGCAACCCCAAGCGCAGCGTCCCGTTGGCGACGTACATCTCCGTCATCACCATCACCGTCTTCTACGCCTTCACCAGCTGGATCGCCGTCGGCGCGATAGGCCCGTCCCACTTGCGGAAGGTGGCGGGCAAGCAGTTGGGCGACATGTTCTTCCGGCTGAGCGACGACTACCTCGACAAGTCCGTGACGTCGGTCATGGCGATCCTGCTGTGCACCAGTCTGTTCGCGGGCGTGCTGGCACTGCACAACGCGGCCAACCGCTACATGTACGTCCTCGGCCGCGAACGGGTCCTGCCAGGAGGCCTGGACGCGATCCACCCGAAGTACAACGCACCGCACCGGGCCAGCCTGGTGCAGACCACGCTGACAGTCGTGCTGGTGGCGGTGTTCGCCATCGCCGGACTCGACCCGTACGTCAACCTGGCGACCAGCATGCTGGGCATCGGCACGCTGGGCATCGTCGTCCTCCAGGCGGCGGCCGCACTGTCGGTCGTCGGTTTCTTCCGGAACCGGCCGGACCGGCACTGGTGGCGCACCGGGCTGGCCCCGCTCCTCGGCTTCGTCGGGCTCACCGTCTCCGTGGTGCTGCTGGTGGAGAACTTCTCCGTGCTGACCGGCACCGACAACCCCGTGGTGCACGCGCTGCCATGGCTGCTGGTCGCGGCGACCGTGGGCGGCGTGCTCTACGGCCTGTGGATCCGCTCCGCGCGCCCCGAGCGGTACGCGGGCCTGGCCAGGACCGAGGTCCGGGACACCGAACCGCACGTGGAGACCACCACCGTTCTGCGGCCCGCTCCGGCAGTGGTTCCGCCACCGTCGCCGGCGGCCGAAGGACCCTCGGCGCGCACCGGGAACCAGTGACGGCGGCGAGCAGTGCCCGGCCGCTGACGGCGATGCCCCCCGATCCGGTATCGGGGGGCATCGCCGTCTGCGGCGGGTGTTGGTGGGTTGGGGGGGTGTTGCCGTCTGTGGCGGGTGTTGGTGGGTTGGAGGGGGTGTTGCCGTCTGTGGCGGGTGTCGCGGGGCTCAGAGGGTGCCGTCGCGGTCCGTGGCGGGTTTCGCGTGGCTCAGAGGAGAGCGTGCCGTCGCCGTGCGCGGCCGTGTCGCGTGGCTCAGAGGCGCCGCCCGCGCCGCTGCACACGCACGGCACCGGCACCCGTGGCCAGCGCCGCTTCCAGCGCGTGCCTCAGCTCCGCCGCCGTGGCGTGCTCCAGATCGGCGAACACGGCCGCCGTCCCCTCATCGCCGCCCTGCGCGAGGAACTTGGCGCGCATCAGCTCCGGATGGCTCCTGCTGGTCTCCTCACCCGCGCCGCCGATCGGGATGCCGCGCTCCCGGACCGCGGTCCTGCCGTCGGCGAGGCGGACGGTGACCCTGGCCGGCGTCAGCTTGGTCGAACCCTCCAACGACCGTGCCGGATCGACCGGTTCGGCGCAGACGGGACTGGAGCCGGCCGGTCCGGCCGCCGTGACTCCGGTGAACCGGGCGGTCCATTCCTTGCCCCGGTCGCCCGCCTGCCTCAACGCCTCTCCGAACGGTGCCACGGACGAGAACAGGTCGCGGGTCATCCGTTCGTCGTGCACCAGCTCCACCCGTTCCGCGAGCTCCCAGCGCGCGGCCTCCCGTACGGCGGGCGCCATGAAGTCCGCCGTGGTCAGGTCGCCGTGCAGCAGCGCGGTGGCGACCGCGTAGGCCATGGACAGCGGCAGCGCGCCCGCCGGTGTGTCCGGGCCGGCCAGGTACGGGCGGCTGGTGCGGTCCACCTGCACCGTGTACAGCGACGCCTCCACGACGACCTCGGTGACTTCCGCGTGACCGGCGCCGAGGCCGAGTTCGCGGTGCAGCTCCAGAGCGCAGTCGACGGCCGCGTCGATGCCCGGACCGCCCGGCCGGACCTTGAAGGACAGGGTGTCGGTGTGCCAGCGGCTGCCCAGACCGGCGGTCGTCACCTCGGGCAGCGGCACGGTGGCGAACCTGGCGAGGAAGCCGTCCTCGTGCTCGATGATGTCCCGCGGCCCGCCGAAGCCGGCCTCGGCCGCGTCACAGGCGTCCATCGCCATACCGACCGGGACGAGCGCCCCGAGCGCGCGGGCGTCGCTGCCGACGTACGCGGGAAACAGCGTCCATGGCGGCATGGACAGCGCCAGCCCGAGCGCGTCCGCCCAGCGTTCCGCGGGCGCGTCCTGGGCCCGCAGCCGCCCGGCTACGCCTCCGACCAGGCTGGTGTGGGCCGCGGTCTGTCCGCGGAACGGCCCGAGGGTGGCCGCGGCGGTCACCCGCGCGGCGCATTCGTTGGCCGTGATGACCGATGTGAGCAGCGCCCGGCCGTCCAGGCCCAGGGCCAGGACGTACGCGAGCGGGACGGCGACCGTGGAGTTGGCCAGATGGCCCGCGTAGGCGGTGTCGTCGAGGTTCAGCCACGATCCCAGCCCGGCCAGCACCCGGGCGCTGCCACCCGCGTCGGCCTGCACGGGCGGCCCGAAGGCGCGCACCAGACGGCGGCCCAGGGGATGCGCCAAACCGGCCCGGATGGCCGCGAGTTGGGACAGGATCTGGCTCTTCGCGAGCCCGACCACCCGCTCGGGCACGGCGTCGAGCCGGGTCCCGCTCGCCCACGCAGACAGCTCTTCGATCAGGGTCACCACTGTTCGGCCCCTGCCCGTCCCGGCTCGACGTGGGAGGGTTCGGCGCGGCGGGCAGGCCCTGTGCCGCGGGCGGGCCCGCCCGCGGCCTGCTCGGTGCCGAGGGCCGGCCCGGCGCCCGCC